>JAQGKM010000036.1 GCA_028290125.1 Hyphomicrobiales bacterium
GCGACATTGCCGGGCAGGTTGGTTTCGAAGGTGGTGATGGGGGTAGGGCTCCAGTTGGTCCCGGCGCCCGAGTAGATGACGCCCTTGATGTCGACGTTTGCGGGCGTGAGGAGGTTGGCCTCCGCCCAGAAGACGCCGAATGAGCCGTTCTGCTGCGCAACGGTGTAGGCAGTCTGGCCCGCCGCGACTGCGCCGAAGGTGGTGGCGAACGGCAGCGCGAATTCTGCGTAGGTCGTGACGCCGGTGGCGACGACATCGACGCCGCCCAGACCGCCCGTCTCGCGGTCGCCCGTCTCGTTGATCGCCGGGATGAACACCTTGAGATGCACGCGTTCATCCGTGCCAATGTATGTCGCGACAAGCTGTCCGTCGTGCAGGCTGCCGATCGTCATGTCGCGACCGAGGATCGGCGTTGCGCCGCCGAGATTGTTGGCTGCCCGCAGTCCCAGGTTGGTGAGGATGATGGCCGCGCCATCGTCGGCCGTGCCGCGCAGGCCGTCGAGGCCGAGCGAAATCGGCGCCGTCTCCGAACCGACGCCGAACGTAGCGGCGGTGGACGGAATGAAGTTGCCGGCGGCGTCGGTCGCGAGTTGTCCCTGCTGGGTCGCCGGGTTCAGGACCGGCAGGCCGGCGGCGTCGCGCAGGATGTCATAGACCGGGATTTCGTAGCGCGCGAATTCGAGGGTTCCGTAAGCGTCGGCGGCGTTGCTGTCGCCGACGCCGCCGTTCATCGCATAAGCGACGTGGAAACCGACTTCGAGCGTGTCATTGTCCACGTTGACGATTTCGTAGCCCTGGATGACCGGGCGAGCTGCAACGCCGGCCCCGTCGGATCCGACGACAACGCCTTCGCCGCCCGCGAGGCCCGGCCCCGGCACGCCGCCGGCCGGATCGAGCACGACATGCGTGTTGGTGCTCGCAAAGCGATAGTGGATGGACGTATCGCCCGGGACGCTCGATTCCCAGACGGCGGTCATGCCGAGACCGGCGGTCATCGCGACGTCGATGCGCGAGACGGTGTTGCCGGCAAACGTGCCGTCCGTCAGCTGCGTGTTCTGCTCGAGCAGCACGGGATCGGGCTTGCCGGTGACGTCATACGTGATGGCCCAGACCTGACGCCCGCCGCCGGAGATCCACGCCAGCCCGGCGCCGTCCTGCAGGTTGGTGACCGTGATCCCGCTTTGCGCGCCGCCGCTGCGATCGACCGCGATTTCCTTGTACTGGCTCGTGTCGTCGAGGCTCCAGGGAACCGGTGTGCCGCCGTAATTGGCGGGCGGAGGCGGCGGCGTTACGGGCGAGCGGAGGTCGATCGTCTGTGCGCCTGCGCCATTGTTGGCAAGGTCGAGAAAGCGCAGCTTCTCGATGTTGTAGAGGTTGTCGATGCCGTCGTTCAGCAGCTGATTGCCGGCGCCGTTGGCTGTCGGACGCAGATCGATGACCTCGAAGCTGCCATCGCCGTTGATGGTGATCGAATAATCCTCGCGGCGACCCGTATAGACGGCGGTATCGACGCCTTCTCCGCCATCGATGATCTCGGGAATGCCGGCCGCGCCGCGCACGCCCGGGCCGCCCTGAACGACGTCGTCGCCCATGCCGGCGTAGATCCAGTCGACGAGCCCGTTGGTGTCCGACAGGTCGCCGCGGATATCGTCGTTGCCATTCGTTCCGACAAGCACGTCGCGCCGGGCCTGAATGCTGCCGTCAGGGCGCACCAGATCGCCGAGCGTCGGATCGGGGTTGACGGCGTCGCGGGTGTCCATGATGCGCGCGACGATGTCGTTTCCGTCGGTGTAGGCGCTGCTGGTGTCGTGATAGACCGCGACGAAACGGTCGCCGAGCAGCCCCGCAAGGCCCGCATGATCCTGCTGGCCCGCCGTCGCGGCGTTGACCGTCACGAACGATCCTTCGGGCATCATCGACAATGCGACGCCGGTGACCGGGTCGAGAACCGTGCTGACGTGCTGCGCGAGGACGTCGCCGTTCACGTTCCAGCTGACGACGACGTCGTTGCTGTCTTCGCCGCTCAGGCCGGTGACATGGAAATCGGCTGCATTCGGCGCGAAGCCTGCCGGCAGTTTCGCGAAGGTGAAGATGTCGGACTCGCCGAATCCGAAGCCCTGGCCGTTCAGTCCGTTGCCAGCGGAACTCAGCATCTTGCCGAACACCGAATAGCCGGACGGACTCGTGGCGTCGGCGCTGATCCAGGCGACGACGAAATTCACCGCGCCCGCCGAAACGATCTGCGCATTCGTACCTGCGGCCACGTTGAACCCGGCGGAGAGATTGTCGGCGCCGGGCGTGACGATAACCTGACCGAGATCGTCATAGGCGCGGAACATGACCTTCTCGCCGCCGGCGCCGTTCGAGGCGACCCAGACGATGCCGGTCTCGAAGGTGTGCAAGGCGGCCGTCGACGGGTTGCGGCCGAACAGGCCGCCGGTGTTGTTGGCGTCCTCGTCGCCGACCCAGACGGCGGCGTCGCTGCCCAGCCCGGCAATGCCGTCGACGCCGCCCGCTTGCGGAGCGGCGGGATTGCCGAGCGCGTCGAGCGGAACCTCGAAGCGCTGAAGCATGACGCGGCCGTAGCCTGCGGGCAGGGACCCGTCGACGCCATCGAGATGGGTCGAGATCCACGCGACGTTATAACCGTCGCTCATGCCGGTCGGGAGAACGGAGCCGCCGATCGGGCTTGCCAGCGTGCGGTCGAGCATCGACTCGGAAAGCTCCGCGTCATGCTGGTCGACGTTCGCGCCTTCGTTGAAGGCCGACAGTTCGACCGAGGTAAGCTGGCCGGGGCCGACGAAGTTGGTGCGGATTTCACGCGATGTGTCGGCTGCAGTGTCGCGTTGCTCCCAGGCGACGCCCCATCCGGAGTTTGCGCCACCCGATGTGATCACCGGATTGGTCTCGATCCCGATCCCGTCGCTGAGATTGATCGCGTTCGGGATGAAACTGTCAAAGCCGCCGATCACATCGTAGAACTGGCCCCGGATGTGCGTGTCCGCGCCGGGCGCAGTGGCGTTTTCCCACACGATGCCGACGAATTCGCCGACGCTGTCGGCGATGGACGGGCTGCTCTGGACGCCGGCGGTCGTCGCATGATTGACGATGAAGCCGTCGACATCCGGCGTGCCCGCCGCATTGGGCGCCGTGTCGGCGTCCGCGTTGCTCCAGCCCCACGGAGTCGGGGTTACGTCCGGACGTTCTCCCGCGAGCTGGGCCGCCGTGATCATCTGCGCGCCGGGCGCATTGCCGAGGAACTGGAAGTTCTCGACGCTGCGGACGACATCGCTGCCGTCGCCATTCGCGCGCTTGTCCACGATCGTGAAGATGCCATTGCCCGCAGACGTGATGAGATAATCGTCGTTGGTGGCGACGCCATCCTGGCTGAACCGTCCCGACAGGACCAGGGTGTCGGAACCGCCGCCGCCGTCGATGGCGTCGTTGCCCAATCCTGCGATGAACGTGTCGTCGCCGAGACCTCCGTCGAGGATGTCATCCCCGGCGAGGCCGTCGATCAGGTCCTGCGCGATCGTGCCGACGAGGACGTCGGGCAGGACCTTGCAGGCATCGCCGATCATCGTGATGCCGACGCCATTGAGCTTGATCGGGCTGCCGACGGGATCGACACGCGTGTCGAAGATCTGGCCCGCGATGTTGCTCGCATCGCCGGGCGTGGAATCGTCCTGGTAGATCACGATGAAGCGGTCGCCGATCATGCCTGTCGACGTCACGCCGGTGGCGTTGGCCGCCGCATGGAAGATCGAGGCCGTCGGTTCCTGCGCGACGCCCCCCGCCGAGAAGCTGCGGCTGAAGATGGCCTGCGTTCCCGCATCCGCCGCCGACCAGCTGATCGCAAACCCGCCGCTGTCGGGCAGGGCCGCCAGGGTGAAATCATTGATGCCGTTCGACGCGCCCTCGAGCGCATCGAGCTGGATGAGCGGGCTCGCCGTGAAGGCGCCGGCGGCGGCGCCCGGCGTGAACACACGCGCTTCGAGAACCTTGTTGCCGCCCGCCAGCGTGGCGACCCACGCGAGGACGAAACCGCCGCCTGCCAGCGCAAGGACGTGTTGCTGCGCGCCTGCGCCCAGCGGCGCTGCCGCGGTCGCGACATTGTTCGTCGCGACGCCCAGCGGGTTGGCGTCGACCGTTCCATTGTCGTTGTAGATCTGGATGTTGATCTGGTTGGCCGCATCGACCCAGGTGACGACGGTCTCGTTCGCGGCGCCGAGCAGGCCGGCGATGGACGGATCGCGTCCGTTGGCCGCCACGAGCACCTGCGCATTGCTGCCCGCGAGACTGCCGTCGAGCCCGGTCGGGGCGGGCGGGCCTGCCGGATCCTTTTTCGCATCGAGCGGGGCGGCGAAGCGCTGGACGAAAACGCTGCCAAGCGCATGCGCCGGGCCCGCGCCTTCGACCCAGGCGAGATCGAAACCGTCCACGATGGGTTTGCGGGTGGCGGGATCGTCCTGCGTGTAGGAAGAGACGGCGAGATCATGCTGGCTGGCAGCCGCATTCGTCGAGATGGCGATTTCCGAACCGAGCACGGATCCGGTGACGGTGTCGTAATATCGCAGTTTGAGCTGGCTGTTGGCGCCGCCGTTCGTCTCGCTCCAGGCGATGCCAAAACCGAGGCCCACTCCGCCGGCGACCATTTGCAGGTCGGTGATGTTCGATCCTGTGGCGTCCGTCAGGACGGCGCTCGGGGTTGCCGGATCGAGCTGACCGCGTTCGTCGAGGAAGGTCATGGTGACCGCATTGCCGTCGATCCACGCCACGGCGATCAGCTCGCCGCCGTGATCGGCGACAGCAGGTCCGACCTGGTTTCCCGAAGCGGACATCACACTGATCGGCGCGAGGCTCGTGTTGCCCCATTGGTTGGTGGCGGGCGCCCCGGGAGGCGCCTCGGCGACGTTGGACACGCTGATCGCAAGGGTCTGCGTATCGCTGTCGCCATTGCTGTTGGTCACCTTGACGACCACGTCATAGACGTTGTTCTGGCCGGCGTCGGACGGAAGTTCGAAATCGGGCGCAGCAATGAAGGTGAGAGCGCCGTTCTGGTCGATCGTTAACAGCGTTTTGTCCGAGCCGCCGACTATCTCGTATGTGAGGGTGAGGCCGGCCGGGTCGGAAGCCAGAACCTGCGTGACCGCTGTCGTGTTCTCGGCGACAGAAACGACCGCCGTGTCGCCGCCGCCATCGGAGGTGATGAAAGGCGCCGTCGCCAAAGCGACAGTCACGGCGGCCGTCGTGGCGCCGCTCACATTGCCGGCGCCGTCGGTGATGGTGACGGCGACATTGAATGCGCCTGAGCCGAGGGCTGCAAGAGTGGCGGCCGACACCGTGATGGTCGCCTGTCCGGCGAGAATGTCACTGGCGGTCAGCGTGTAGTTGATGATCTGGCCGCCCCAGTTGACGGAAATCTTGTCGGTCGCGATCGCGCCCGTGCCGACGAGGGCGACGACGACGGGCGTGCCGTCCTGCGCTTCCGACTTGGTGATCAGGCCGCCGCTTGCATTTTCTGCAATCAGGATTTGCGGCGCGGCCGGAGGCGTCGCGTCAATGACGCTGATCTGCCCGGTCGCCTTGTCGACGGAAAGGCTCGTCGCCGTGACGTTCAGGAGATCGACCAGCACGTCCTGGCTGTCGGCGCCGGTGTTGTTGCCTTGAATGAACACGAACGTGTGCGTGACGCCTGCAATCGTGGCCGAGAACGACACCGTCTTGCCGGCGCCAAGGCTGGTGCCTTGCAGATATTGCACGACGGCGGCGACATCCGACATCGAGGTGAGGCGCACCGCGCTCGTGAACTTGTTGCTCGGGTCATCGTCGAAGGAGATGACGCCATTGGCGATGCTGTGCGCGGTGACGGTTGCGCCGGTGTTGAGCCGCAGCGTGGATGTCGATCCGTGCGAGCTGTTCGTGTTTCCCGCGACGTCGGCCCCGGCAAACTGCAGCTTCTCGCTTTGCGCCGCCGTCCTGCCGGCGACGAAATCCGTGACCACGTCGAAGCCGGAGATCGTCCCCTGGGTGTTGGAGCCGCCGATCGAGAGCGTGCTGCCGCCCGCTGCGAAGACGAAGATATCGCTGCCGCCAAGACCGGTGAAAGTGTCGGCGCCTGCGCCGCCGACCAGGGTGTTGTTCGCAGAAGTACCGGTGATGTTGGCCATGGCGCTACTCCGCCGCGAATGATTTTCGCCAGCCTCCCGGTGCAGGAGGCCTCGGATGCCCAGGCCGAACACGGCGCGCTCAACCCCAGGAGCCCACAGTCTTGATCGCTAGTGTGAAGACAAGCACCGGACTTTCGTCGGAAAAATCGAACCGACTGAAGTCGCAGCGAGGCCGGGTCGGGGGTTCAGAAGACGCGGGCGAGAACGCGCGCAAGTTGCGCCTGACCGATGCAGCCGGTCTTTGCGAAGACGCGGCGCAAGTGGATCCGCGCGGTGTGCAGCGTGATCTGCATGGCCTGCGAAACCTCGTCCAAAGTCAGGCCGGCGGCGAAGAAGGCCGCGAACTCGGCTTCCCGAACCGAGTAGCCGAAAATCCGGACCAGAACGTCGGGGGACGGCAATTCGCGCGCATGCAGGTCGATCACGAGCAGCGCAGCCAGGCGTTCGCTTTCCACGGTCAGGGGGTGCAACCTGACAAGATAGCGGGTGACGCCTTCGCGATCCGGGATGCCGATGTGCTGGACGCCAGGCGCAGGACCGCCGTCGATGGTCTTGAGGATCATTTCCTTCAGTGACCGGTCGACGCTGGCGCGTTGGGCGAGCAGACGGCCCTTCGTTTCGGACAATCCGGACGCCCGGCTCAGCAAAGTCTTGCCGCGGTCGTTGGCGACGATAATCGTATAGTTTCGATCTAGTATGAACAGGCAGCAGGGCAGGATAGAGCCTAGGTGCTCAGCAAGGAGCGCGAGGGATTCACAGTAGCCATCGAGATGAAATCGATTTGACCCATCCCCCGCTGACATCGGGCGCTCCTTCCGTATGCAAGAAACTTACTGATGTTAGTATTAGGGCGTTCACCATCGCATACTAAGAAACAATTGCCGTTAAGCTTAACGATCACGCATACGTGATCTTGCCTTTCCGACCGAGGTCTGACCGCGCACGGGACCAAAGTCCGACGGTCTTCAGACCTCAGCGGTTCATTTCATAAGCCTTTCGATCATAGGCCGCACCTCAGCCGCGCCGCATAGTTTCGCGGACAAAGGCAAGGAGCGTCCCATGTTCCTCAATCCGAAGAACACTTCCCGTATTCGGCTTCTCGAAGCCGAGAGGGCCAGAGAAAACCGCCTCGAGATGGTCAAGGCGATGGCCGATGGAGAGATCACAAAGCGTGATCTTTTCCGCTGGGGGGTGTACGGCGCGACCGGTCTCATCGCCGCCAAACATGGCCTCAGCCCCTTCGTCCGCAGCGCCTATGCGGCTGTGCCGACCGGGACGCCGGCGAGCCCGCTCTTTGGCGCCAAGAAGTTTCACGAGCCGCTGAACCGCGCCGTGGTGCAGCCCCGTATTCCGATCCTCGCCGCGCCGAACGGCGACGCCATGTGGATGGATTCGACCGGCTCGCGCGAGCTTCCTGAAATGCGCGCCCGCAGGCTTTCCTACCACGACGAGTGGAGCCGGACCGGCGCCTACAAGAACCCGGTCACGGGACGCGGCCCCTGCGAGGGACGCCCGCCCGGCGAATTTTTCGCCCACCAGCGCTGGACCAACGATCCGCTCAGCTCGAACAAGGACCTTTACCCTAAGGTCGGTTACCTGATGTCGCTCGCGCAGTGCCAGGCGGAAAGCCGCTATTGCGGCGAGATGCCTGCCCAGAACGCCAATTCGATGTGGTCGTTCGGCCCGCGCGCGCCCGGCTATCGCGGCAATGCCGCCGGCTCGCGGCTCGGCTACGGCGCCCCGTGCCTGATCAAGGCGCGCTACGGCGAACCGCTGCTGACGCGGATCTACAACGATCTTCCGGTCGACCGTAAGGCGAACGGCGGCTTCGGCCGCAACGAGATCTCGACGCACTTCCACAACGCCCACAATGGTGCGGAAAGCGACGGCGCCTGCAACGCCTATCATTTCCCGGGCACGTTCTACGACTATCACTGGGGCACCACGCTGGCGCGCCGCGACATGCCGAGCCAGCGGCTGTTTTCGGATCCGCTCTACGCCAAGAAGGCCTCGGGCCCGACGGACGACGGCGGCTTGCAGCTGGTGGAAGGCGATTTCCGCGAGTTACAGGGCACGCTCTGGTTCCACGATCATCGCTTCTTCTTCACGGCGGAGAACGTCCACAAGGGCAATTTCGCACTCTGCAACTACTACAGCGGCCCCGATCGCGCCTGCACGGCTGTCAACGATGGCGTCAACCTGATGCTGCCGAGCGGTTCGTTCAAACCGTGGGGCAACCAGGACTTCGACGTCAATCTGGCGGTCACCAACCCGGCCTTCAACAAGGACGGCCAGCTGTTCTTCGACATCTTCGACACCGATGGCTTCCTTGGCGACATGCTGTGCGTCAATGGCACCTACTATCCCTACATGGAAGTGCTGCCGCGCAGATACCGGTTCCGCATCCTCAACGCCGCAATGTCGCGTTTCATCCAGCTCGCCGTTGCGGTGAACAACTCGCGCAAGTTCTCTTCGGGAACGACCGTACCGTTCTACTTCATCGCGAACGACGGCAATCTCGTCGTCAATCCGATCCAGATCACGCAGCTGGACGAGCAGGGCGTTGCAGAGCGCTACGACATCGTCATCGACTTCTCGGCTTTCGCCGACGGCGACAGCCTCTACCTCGTCAACCTGTTGCAGCAGACCGACGGCCGCAAGCCGGATGGCGCCGTCAGCATGTCGACGGCGCTCAAGGGCACGAACAACGACCCCTGCGTCGGCCCGATCATGGAGTTCCGCGTCAGGCGCGGCTCCGTCAAGAGCGTCGATGATCCGACCTACACGTATAGCGGCAACGAGGCGGACGCGAGCGCCGACTTCAGCAACAGCACGTGGAAGACCGGCACGAAGACGCTGACTTCGCAGATCCCGGTAGTCGCGCCTGTTCGCGAGCGCGTCATCGAGTTCAACAGAAGCGGCGGCGGCGACTCGCGCGATCCGAAGACGGGTCAGTGCATTCCCGAGTGCGGCGACATCGAATCCTTCCCGTGGGCGATCAAGATCAACGGACAGGCGTCGCACTCGCTCAACGCCAACCGCATCGGCGCGCTCGTTCCGAAGCCTGGCGAGGTCGAGTACTGGACCCTCGTCAATGGTGGCGGCGGATGGGATCACCCGATCCACCTGCACTTCGAGGAGGGCATCACGCTCGACCGCGGCTCGGGTCCGATCGGACCCATGGAGAAGCTGGTGCGCAAGGACGTCTGGCGCCTGCGGCCGGGCGGCACCGTGCGCTTCCAGGTCCGCTTCGGCGAGTTCGGCGGGTCCTACGTGAACCATTGCCACAACACGGTGCACGAAGATTTCGCGATGCTGCTGCGCTATCAGCTCCTCACGCCGCCGCCGAACGATCCCGATTATGCAAAGACCGGCAGCCGTCCGCACTGGCAGGTGTCCAACACACCGATGCCTTCGCCCGACGGCGTGACCTTCAAGGTTCCGGAAATCCTGCCGGAGGCCGATCCGAAGAACTCGCAATTCTTCGGTGTCAAAAAGTCCTGAGCTACAGCCAAGGGGAACACCATGTTGCGTCGCGTCGCGGTCACTCTTGCTCTGCTCCTCGTCGGAGGTGTCATTGCCTATGTGTGGCCGCGGCCGACGGAAGCGGCGTCGCCCTGGGGCAACAGTTACCTGCCCAATACCGCTGTTTTCTCGCAGGAGAACAGGGAGCTGAAGTTCTACGACGACCTGTTCAAGAACAAGATCGTCGTGGTCAGCTTCATCTACACGACGTGCCGGGACATCTGTCCCGTCGTCACGGCGCGTCTCGCGCAAGTGCAGGAGCGACTCGGCGCAGATGCCGACAAGATCCATTTCGTGTCGGTCAGCATCGATCCGGCGACCGACACGCCAGCGAAATTGCGCGACTATGCCGAGGCTTTCGGGATCACCAGGAACTGGACGTTCATCACCGGCAAGGTCGATGACCTGAAACAGATCCGCTACAAGCTCGGCGAGCGCAGTCGCAAGCTCACCGAGCACGGCAACACGATCCTGCTCTACAACGATGCGACCGCCGAATGGTCGCGGGACTCGGCCTTCAGCGATCTCAATGTCCTCGCGTCGAACATCCGGACGATGAACCCGGAGTGGAGCGCGGGTCGCGTGGAGGCCGCGCATGCCACACCGTCGTCGCAGGACGCCGCGCCGGAGTTGCCCGGACAGTCGCTCTACATGAAGACCTGCGCGTCGTGCCATTCGATTGGCGGCGGCGACCGTATCGGACCGGATCTCGTCGGCGTCACGACGCGCCGGACGCGTGACTGGGTCTCCAACTATCTGGTCGACTCGCGCAGGATGCGCGCCGACGGCGATCCGATCGTGCTCGAACTCGCGGCGAAGTACCCGACGGTGCGCATGCCCTCACTGTCGCTATCGACCGATGACGCGACGGATCTCATCGGCTTCATCGAAGCCATGACCTACGCGCGCAATGCGGACAAGCGCGATGCTGCTGACGCCGCACTCAAGCCGGTTCCGGCGAGCGCGAACGGCCACCAACACCATCATCATTGACGCCTGGCGCACCCATGAGCATTTTCACACGCAAGCCGCGCCGCCATCGTCCCGATCGTCAGGGCGAGGAGGGTTTCACCCTCGTCGAAGTCATCGTTGTGATCAGCATCATCGGGCTGTTCATGAGTCTCGTGGGCCCGAGGGTGCTCAACTACCTGACGGACTCGAAGCTGAAAGCGGCGCGCATTCAGGCCGAGACGCTGGGCAGCGCCGTCGAGCTCTTCTTCATCGACATCGGTCGATATCCGCTCGAAGCCGAAGGGCTGGACGCGCTGGTGCGGGCGCCGCGCACGGTGTCGTTGTGGAACGGGCCCTATCTGAAAGGGAATTCCGTTCCGCGCGATCCGTGGGGCAATCCCTACATCTACGCGTCTCCCGACAAGGGACGCAGTTTCACCATCACCTTCGCGGGGCAGGACGGAGTCCGCAAGACGGGTGGCGCGCGAGTAGCGCCGGCGCGAAACGCGCAGATGAGTTCGGGGCCGGCCGGAGAGTATTGAGCATGTGGTCATGGTCCCGCCCGTTCGAGTTCTTCTTTGCCTTCACGCAGTGGTGGTGGAATGAATGTTGCGCCTTGATGCCGGGCCATTTCGCAACGTCAGGCGAAACTCTGCCCAAGCGACGCGTCGTCATTGCTCCCAACGAACGCTTCGTCCAGATCTCGCTCCAGGCGGATGACCAAACGACGCTCTTCGTGGAAGAGATCACATGGGCCGATTACAGCCGTGATGGACTGAACGGGCTGCTGGCGCGCGCGAAGGCTTTGTCCGAACCTTACCGCTATGCGGTCAGCCTGGCCTTCTCGCATTGCGTCGCGCAGAAAATCCTGGTGCCGCAGAAGGCGTCTGCGCAAGCCTTCGACATCATCTGCGACGAGGTGCGCCGCAAGACGCCGGTGAAACTCGAAGAGCTCTTCATCGGCTACCACGTCGAGCTGCTGCCCGCCGGCAAGGCCGAACTGCGCTACCTCGTCGCGCCGAGAACGCTTCTCGACCGCCTGATGACGCAGCTCCATCTGACGGATGCAGACCTGTCGCACCTCGAAACCGTGCCGGCCGCCGGTGAAAGACCGGCCGCTGTCGCCTACCGTCCATCCGGGCGGAGGTCCGATCTGTTTCGAAACACCGGAATGGCGCTGGCCGCTGTAGCCGTCGTCTCGCTTTGTCTGGCTGCGGCGATCGTCTATTCGCGTCAAGCCGCGCGCATTGCGGAGATGACCGCGATCGCCGACCGGCTGGCCGGCCAGTCGCGGCAATCAGGCGATCGCGCCAAGTCGCTCATGGACAGCATGGATGACGCGCGACGTCTTGCGGTCGCGCGGCAGGCGCCCGGGACGGTCGCCATCTGGAGCGAGGTCACGCGGGCCTTGCCCGACTCCACCTATCTGACGGAACTCGTCGTCGACGAAAGCTCGGTGAAACTGAGCGGCTTTTCGGATTCCGTCGCGGATGTCATGGCGGCGCTCGAAGCCTCGTCATTGTTCAGCCATCCGACGCTTTCCGGTCCGATGACGCGGCAGCCCGAGTCTCGCAAGCAGTCCTTCACGCTCGTTGCGGGCTTGCGTCAGCTCCGGATACCAGACGGAGGGCGCGAGTGATGATCGACTGGCGCAGATCCATGCTCTTCCTCGGCGTCAATATGGTCGGCGCGTTGGCGCTCTATTTCGGCGTCGTCGAAACGGTGCGGGACGCGCTGAGTGGCCAGCAACGGGAAATCGCATCGTTGGGCGAGAAGATCGCGCGCGGCAAGGCGGCTTCGACACGGTATGTCGAACTCGCCAGTCTCGCGCCCAATGAGACGCTGCGGATCTCAAAACGGTTTCTGCAAGGCGATACGATGGGCCTTGTCAGCGCCGATCTGTTGCGCCGCGTGAACGGACTCGTTGAGCAGGAAGGTGGCGCGGTGAGCGCTGTCACGAGCCTTCCCGAGCAGGAATGGCGCGGGCGCCATCTTGTCGGCATGCAGGTCGACCTTCTCGCCACCGATGCAGCGACGGCCAACATCCTGTCGCTGATCGAGACCGGCGATTGCCTGCTGTTCGTGCGCCGGGCGCGTATCTCGCCGGCTGCTCCGAGTGCACAGGGCGGCCCTCGCTTGCTGCAGGCGAAGATCGAAGTCTGGGGGGCGACGGGATGGTGATCGCCGGATCCATCTTCGCCAGAAGTCTCGGGCTTGCCTTGCTTGCCGCTGCCGCAGGCGGTGGTCTTTGGCTTGCGGCAGAGAGCGCCTTCGGATCGATCACGCCCGAAGCTGGCGCGCTGGAGCGGGCAGGGGCTTATATTACAATCGAGGAGGCTGCGGCCCCGGCGACGCCATCTTACGAGGAGATCACCGCCCGGCCATTGTTCAACCCTGAACGAAAGCCCGCCGCCGCTGCATCTTTTTTGCCGCCGCCGGTGGTCGAGCCGGTTTCGCCGGCGACTGTGGTCCCGCAGCCCCCACCGCCGTCCTATCTAATTAGTGGTGTCGTAGTCTCAGCCACGCTGCGAAAAGTGTTACTGCGAAACAACATTGGCGAAAAAGCGCTGTGGGTAGCTGAAGGGAGTGAAACTCCAGAGGGCTGGCGTGTATTGACGGTTTCCGCCGACAAGATAACTATCTTAAGGAATTCGCAACAAATCTCCTTGGACGTCCGGAGTCTTAAGCGGGCGGTAGTTTCGGAGTAAGCAAATGTTCTTGTCGCCCGGCGCCCATTCTGCGCCCCAAGCCTTACGGGCGGCCAGGACAGCGCGCAAGCGCACTGGGCGGATCTTCCTGACTCTCGCCGGCCTTGTGTGCATGATCGTTCCGGAAGCAGGTTACTCTGCAGAACCAGGCATCATCGTTTCTCCGTTCGGGATTTTGCACGCGCCCGCAAACGTCCCCACCAGCGCGGTTATCGACGCCGGGAAGGCCCGTAATCCCGCTGCGCGCATTCCCGATCCGGCAGGGCCGGCGCCTGCGCCCGGGACGCGTGTCCAGATCGGCAACGGCAAGCTTTATAATGCGCCGGCTCCCCGCCGCACGCCGCCGGCGAAGGGCGCCGCAGGACCATCCCATACCATTCGGTTGACGGACGTGACGGTCGCGGAGGCGGCCGCGGTCATTCTCGGCGATATCGGCGGGTTCAACTATACGATCGATCCCAAGATCGACGGCCGGGTCACCATCCAGACGACCACGCCCGTAACCAAGCCCGGTGCGCTCGATCTGTTCGACGCCTCTTTGCGCAATCTTGGCGCCGCGACCGTGAAATCCGGCGCCATCGTTCGCGTCGTCACGGCAGACCAGGCGACGGCAGGCGCCGAATTGTCGGCCGACCCGCGCACGGAGCAGGAAGTAGGCGGCGCGGTCAAAGTCATCCCGCTGAAGTATGTCTCTGCCGCGGAGATGAAACGGTTGATCGAGCCTGTCGCCTCCTATGGAGGCGTGGTCCGCATCGACGCCACGCGCAACGCTCTTCTGGTGTCGGGCTCCGCCGAGGAAATCGCCTCGATCCGCAGCGCGGTCTCGGTGTTCGACGTGAACATCCTGAAAGGCATGTCTTTCGCGCTGGTGCCGCTGCGCGCGATGGAGCCCGAGGACGCAGCCGACAATCTGATCAAGGTCTTCGGCGCGGCCAACGAAGGTGCGATGAACGGGATGATCCAGGCGATCCCGAACAAGCGCCTGCGGGCAGTGCTGGTGATTTCCCGATCGCCGGAATATCTCAACAATGCGCGCGCATGGATCGAGGGGCTTGATGAACGCGGCGCGGGCTCCACGAAGGAGCTGCACACGTTCGTCCTGCGCAATCGTCAGGCGCGCGACATGGTCGAGGTGCTGAACGCGATGTTCTCTTCCGAGACCGGCGCGCGGGAGGCGCGCAACAGCCGTCTCGACCGATCGCAACAGGATCCCTCGCAGGCTCCCGGCTTCGCGCCCGCCGATACGCTCGCCCCCGGCGGTTTCGTGGTGAGCGGCGGCGCGAACGTCGGCGGCACGACTGCGCTCGCTGCGGGCCGGGCTTCCGTCAGCGACCGCACATTCGAAGGGCCGCGCGACGAGCCCAATTCCTATCGGGCGGTCGGCGTCGGCGCCGGCGCAGACGGCGAGCCGCGGATCAAGATCGTCGCCGACCAGGTGCAGAATTCGCTCCTCATCATGGCGAGTTTTTAAGATTTCCGGCGGGTCGAACGTGTCATCCGCACGCTGGTTGTCCTGCCTAACCAGGTGCTGATCGAGGCGACGATCGCCGAA
>JAQGKM010000037.1 GCA_028290125.1 Hyphomicrobiales bacterium
CTCGCCCCCTTCGGCCTCGACGCCCGCGACCCGGGCTTCTGGCAGATCGGCCTGAAGATGATCGAGGGGATGATCACCGAGTTGGAGGCCATGGAGGGGTAAGGGCGGCTCTGGCGGGAATGGGTCCGGCGTGTTATACGTAGTGTATAACGGAGCCGTGTCATGAAACTCGAAGCCAAGAAGATCGGAAACTCCACCGGGTTCATTGTCCCGAGTTCGGTTGCGAACCGGCTCGGGATCGAGGCCGGCAAGGTGTTCTATCTGACCGAGAAGGCAGACGGCAGCCTGCAGTTTTCGCCCTATGACCCTGACTTCGACGAGGCGATGAAGCTCGCCGACGGGATCATGGAAGAGTACCGCGACACGTTCGCGGCGCTGGCGAAATAGTCTGGTCCCATGTCTGACCACGAGCCGCTCTGGCTCACCCTGAAAATCGTCCGCGAGGCGCATGAGCGGCAGCTGAAGCGCTTCGGCGGGCCGGTGGGCCTGCGCGACCTCGGGATGCTCGAGTCGGCGCTGTCACGCCCCGTGAACAAGTTCGCCTATGGCGAAACCGACATAGCGGCGTTGGCTGCGGCCTATGGCTTCGGGCTGGCGCGCAATCATCCGTTCATTGATGGGAACAAGCGCATCGCCTTCATGGCGATCATGCTGTTCCTGCGCCGCAATGGCGTGCCTTTCACGCCGCATCCTGCGCATGCCACCGCGATGATCCTCGAAGTCGCCGCGGGCCACGTGAGCGAAGACGGGCTCGCGCGCTGGATACGGGACAATTGGCCGCCTTCCGCGTGAAGCCATCCGTCGCCACATGTTCTGCGTATACTCCACCAGACTTCTCATCCAGGCGGCATGATGGCGATCGATTCCGAGCGTAATCGTTTCTCGGCCCGTGCGGCGCGCTATGCGCGCGTCGGCGCGCAGATGGGCGGCGTGGCGGCCCGCATGGGCGCAGCGCGGCTGATGGGCGGCGACAATCCGGCAAGCGCGGCGGCGCTCCGCGCGGCGCTCGGCGGACTGAAAGGCCCGCTGATGAAGGTCGCGCAATTGATGGCGACGATCCCCGATCTGCTGCCGCCGGAATTTGCCGAAGAGCTGCAAAAACTGCAATCCGACGCGCCGCCGATGGGCGCGTCCTTTGTGAAACGCCGCATGCAGGCGGAGCTTGGCGCCGACTGGCGCGACCGCTTCGCCGAATTCGACTTGCGCCCGACCGCCGCCGCCTCGCTCGGACAGGTGCACCGCGCCACCGCGCATGACGGCGAGCTGCTGGCCTGCAAGCTGCAGTATCCCGACATGTCGTCGGCCGTGGAGGCCGACATCTCGCAATTGCAGATGCTGTTTGCGGTGCATCGCCAGTTCAACCCGATCATCGACACGCAGGAAGCCGCGCGCGAAATCGCCGAGCGCGTGCGTGAGGAACTCGACTACAAGCGCGAGTCGAAACATGCCGCGCTCTATGCGCTGATGCTGAAAGGCGCCGACAACGTCCGCGTGCCCGGCGTCCGCAACGAACTCTCGACCGGCCGCCTGCTGACGCTCGAATGGCTGGAGGGCCGCAAGCTGCTGGACTTCAAGCAGGCCGATCAGGAGACGCGCAACAGGATCGCCGTCGCGATGTTCCGCGCTTGGTGGCATCCCTTCAGCCAGTTCGGCGTCATTCACGGCGATCCGCATCTCGGCAATTACACTGTCTTCGAGACCGACGGCGCCGCGGCAGGCATCAACCTGCTCGATTACGGCTGCATCCGCATCTTTCCGCCGCGCTTCGTGCAGGGTGTCGTCGACCTCTACGAGGGCCTGCGCACAAGCGACGAGGCGCGCATCGTCCACGCCTACGAAACGTGGGGCTTCCGCGGCCTGCGCCGCGACGTCATCGAGACGCTCAACATCTGGGCGCGCTTCATCTACGGCCCGATCCTCGACGACCGCGTGCGCACCGTCGCCAATGGCGTGCCGCCCGGGCAGTACGGCCGCCGCGAGATGATGCAGGTGCATGCGGCGCTGAAGGACAAGGGTCCGGTGCGCATCCCGCAGGAATTCGTCTTCATGGACCGCGCGGCGATCGGGCTGGGCGCCGTCTTCCTGCACCTCGACGCCAAGCTGAACTTTTACCAGCTCTTCCATGAGGCCTTTGGCGGCGACCAGGTCAGCGCCGACGCCATCGCCGGGCGGCAATCGCAGGCGCTGGCGACGGTCGGGCTCGGCTGAGCCGCCCCTCCCCCGCGACCAACGGATATCAAGGATCGCCACGGCCGCGATTGCCCGCGCCCGCGCTTTCGGTTAAGCGAGAGGGGAACCCTGCCCGCCCGGTTCCGGGCGCCTTTTCCTTGATGTGAGGACTGAGATGGCTGACGATCATAGCGCGGGCCACCCCGCGATGGACTATGCCGAGCACGAGCGCACCTACGAGATGTTCGTCGGCATGACAAAATGGGGTACGATCCTCATGGTCGCCCTGATGATCTTCATGGCGGTCACGCTTCTCTGACCTGCTGGGCGAGCCACTGGCTCGCCTTTTGCTTTTTCAGGACGCCGACTCACCGGAGCCCCGCATGCGCGTTGCGATTCCCGCCGAAACCGAGGCCAACGAAACCCGCGTCGCTGCGACGCCCGACAGCATCAAGAAACTAATCGCGCTGGGCGCGACGGTGGTGGTGCAGTCCGGCGCCGGCGTGAGCTCCGGAATCACCGACACCGATTACGTCGCCGCCGGCGCGACCATCGCCGGAACGGCCGAAGAGGCGCTTGCTGACGCCGACCTCGTCCTCAAGGTCCGCCGCCCCGCCGCAACGGAGCTCGCCTCCTACAAGCGTGGCGCGACCGTCATCGCCATCATGGACCCCTACGGTCACGAGGACGCCGTTGCGGCCATGTCGCAGGCCGGCGTCAACGCCTACGCGATGGAGTTCATGCCGCGCATCACCCGCGCGCAGGTGATGGACGTGCTGTCCTCGCAAGCCAATCTCGCGGGCTACCGCGCCGTGATCGACGGCGCCGCCGAATATGGCCGCGCCCTGCCGATGATGATGACGGCGGCGGGCACCGTGCCGGCGGCGCGCATCTTCATCATGGGCGTCGGCGTCGCGGGCCTGCAGGCCATCGCCACGGCGCGCCGTCTCGGCGCGATCGTGACGGCGACCGACGTGCGGCCCGCCACCAAGGAACAGGTCGAATCGCTCGGCGCGAAATTCGTCGCCGTCGAGGATGACGAGTTCAAGCAGGCCGAAACCGCTGGCGGCTACGCCAAGGAAATGTCGGCGGAGTACAAGGCCAAGCAGGCGGCGCTGGTCGCAGCCCATATCGCCAAGCAGGACATCGTCATCACGACGGCGCTCATCCCCGGCCGCCCGGCTCCCAAGCTGATCAGCGCCGACATGGTGCATTCGATGCGCGCGGGCTCGGTGATCATCGATCTCGCGGTCGAGCGCGGCGGCAATTGCGAGCTGGCGGCGCCGGGTGAAACCGTCATCACCGACAATGGCGTGCGGATCGTCGGCCATCTCAACGTGCCGGGCCGCCTCGCCGCCACCGCCTCCAGCCTTTATGCGCGCAACCTGCTCGCCTTCGTCGAGACCCTTGTCGACAAGGAGACGAAGACGTTCGCGCCCAAATGGGACGACGAACTCGTGAAGGCGACGCTGCTGACACGCGATGGCGCGGTCGTGCATCCCAACTTCCTGCCCAAATAATCCACCCTTCCCGTTCAGCCGTTCAAACCCCAAGGGGCGAGGTCCATGGCAACCGAAACGCCAAACCAGATTCTCGACAAGGCGAACGCCGCCGCGAAACTCGCGCGCGAAGCCGCCGACATGCTGCAATCGTCGGCAGACCAGTTCTCCGACACGGCCGGCGCCTTCGCGCATGCGGCGTCGGGCGGCGCGATCGACCCCTTCGTCTTCCGCCTGGCGATTTTCGCGCTGGCGATTTGCGTCGGCTATTACGTCGTCTGGTCGGTGACGCCCGCGCTGCACACGCCGCTCATGTCGGTCACCAACGCCATCTCGTCGGTGATCGTGGTCGGCGCCTTGCTGTCGGTCGGCGTCGATGCGGGCGCGCCCGGCGATGACGGCCCGCTCTGGGCGAAGCTCTTCGGCTTCATCGCGCTCATCCTGGCTTCGGTGAACATTTTCGGTGGCTTCCTCGTCACCGAGCGCATGCTTTCCATGTACAAGAAGAAGGGCTGATCGCCATGAACGCGAATATCGCAGCCCTGCTTTATCTCGTCTCCGGCGTCCTCTTCATCCTGTCGCTGCGCGGCCTGTCCTCCCCCGCGTCCTCGCGGCAAGGCAATCTCTACGGCATGATCGGCATGGGCATCGCGATTGCGACCACCCTGCTCTATCGCCTGCCGTCGGGCCTCTCGTCCTGGCTGCTGGTGATCGGCGGCATCGCCATCGGCGGCGGCATCGGCGCCTGGCGCGCGCGCACC
>JAQGKM010000063.1 GCA_028290125.1 Hyphomicrobiales bacterium
CGAAGTCCGGCTCGATCAACGTCGTTCCCGGCAATCCGCTCTACGTCGCGCCTGCGGCGTTCGTCGCCAACACGAAGGCGCACGTCGACATCATCTCGGTCGGCCTGACCTATCGTTGGGACGACCCCAAGAAGTTCGTGCCGGCCTCGAAGCCTGCGCTGATCACCAAGGGCTGATCGACTGCTTCTTGCTGAAATCGAAAAGGCCCGCATCACGCGGGCCATTTTTCGTCATTGCGAGCAGAGCGAAGCAATCCAGTCAGCTGCCTTCAACGCCGCGCGTCTCGCTGCGACGGTAATGCATCAAGGCCTCATCCGCGGCTCTGGATTGCTTCGCTTCGCTCGCAATGACGGGGCAGGCGTTTTTGAATTTCCACGGCCGTCATTGCAAGCAGAGCGAAGCAATCCAGTCAGCTGCCTTCGACGCCGTGCGTCCCGCTGCGACTGCAAGGCGTGGCCTCATCCGCGGCTCTGGATTGCTTCGCTTCGCTCGCAATGACGGGGCAGGCGTTTTTGGATTTCCACGACCGTCATTGCGAGCGGAGCGAAGCAATCCAGTGCACGGGCGCCGGTCGCGCGACGAGCGGACATGTCATGCGCCGCCCCTGGCTTCGCTCGCAATGACGGCGCCGGCTTATGCCTTCACCCGCACATACTCGCCCGGTGCGTCGCAAAGGGGCGTGAGCTTGCCGCCGCCGGGTTCGCGCGCCGGGACGCGTTCGGGCGCCTGCGCGGTGAGCCAGCCGACCCAGTCGCCCCACCAGGTGCCGGGCGTCTCTGTCGCCTCGGCCACCCAGTCCTCATACGTGCCCGCGACAGCCGGACCGGACCAGTACTGGTACTTTGGCTTGTTGGCCGGGTTGACGACGCCGGCGATATGGCCCGACCCCGCCAGCACATATTTCACCTCGCCGCCGAAATAGCCCGCGCCCGTGAAGACCGAGCGCGCCGGCGCGATGTGATCCTCCTTGGTGGCGAGATGATAGACGGGGATCTTCACGTCCTTGAGGTCGAGCCGCTTGCCCGCGAAGTCGAGACGTCCCTGCGTGAGATTGTTCTCGAGATAGCAGTTGCGCAGGTAGAACGAGTGGTTCGCCGCAGGCATGCGCGTCGAATCCGAATTCCACGCCAGCAGGTCGAAGGGCATCGGCTCCTTGCCCTTGAGATAATTGTTCACGACATACGACCAGATCAGCTCGTTCGGCCGCAGCATGTTGAAAGCCGTCGCCATCTTCGAGCCTTCGAGATAACCGGTCTCGCGCATCTTTTCTTCGATGGCCTTGATGCGCACCTGGTCGACGAACAGCTTGAGATCGCCCGCATCGCGGAAGTCGACCTGCGTCGTGAGGAATGTCGACGAGGTGATGCGGTCGTCGCCCACCGCCGCCATGTAGGCGAGCGCGATGGCGAGAAGCGTTCCGCCGACGCAATAGCCGACCGTCGAAACCTTGCGCTCGCCCGTCGCCGTCTCGATCGCGTCGAGCGCCGTGAGGATGCCTTCGCGCATGTAATCCTCGAAGGACTTTTGCGCGTGCCGCTCGTCCGGGTTGACCCATGAAATCACGAACACGGTCAGGCCCTGCGAGACAGCCCAGCGGATGAAGCTTTTCTCGGGGTTGAGATCGAGCACGTAAAACTTGTTGATCCACGGCGGCACGATCAGGAGCGGCCGCTTGAACACCGTCTCGGTCGTCGGCGTGTACTGGATCAACTCCATGAGGTCGTTGCGCAGCACGACCTTTCCGGGCGTCGCCGCCATGTCGCGGCCGAGCACAAATTTGGAGGCGTCGCTCTGGCGGATCTTCAACTGGCCTTTGCCAGCCTCAAGATCCTCGGCGAACATTTGCATGCCGCGCACCAGATTTTCGCCGCTCTGCTCGATCGTCGTGCGCAGGAGTTCGGGATTGGTGGCGATGAAGTTCGACGGCGAGATCGCGCCCGCGATCTGGCGCAGGTAGAAGCCCGCCTTTTCCCGCTCGAACGGTTCGAGCGTGTCGGCGCGCGTCACCATGTCGTTCGCCCAGTCGGTGGTGATGACATAGGCCTGGCGCAGGAAATCGTAGATCGGATTGCGGTTCCACTCCGGGTCGGCGAAGCGCTTGTCGCTGGGGTCGGGCGCGCGCACCGGCTCGGTCGGTTCGCCCGACATCTTGCGCAACGTGTGCGACCAGAGTTCGAGCATCGGCGCCGAGATCGTCGTCTGCGCCTCGATAGCGCGTTGTGGATCCGAGATCCAGTGTTCGGCGACGTGCCCGAACGTCTTCACCGCATCCTCGACATGCTCGGCGAGATCGGGATTCGTGTGGCCTTCTTCATAGGGCTTGAAATAGGCGGCCGCAGCCTTGCCGCCTTGCTCGACCAGCTTGGCGAGGTTTTGGGACAGGGCGCCAAAGTCGGGCAGGGACATCGCGGCGGCTTCGCCCGCAGCGGCCTTTGGGCTGGCCGGTTTGGCTTTTTCGGACGCCGGCGGCTGCGGCGCGGCAAGCGGCTGCGGCATGGCGAGCGGCAGGGGCGCGATCAGCGACGGGGCAGGGGTCATCTGCGCAACGTGCGGCTCGGCCGGAATGGCGGGCTTCTTCGGCGCAGGTTTCACCGGAGCTTTTGCGGGGGCCGCCTTGCTCGGCGCAGCGCGAGCCGCCTTGCTCTGCGAAGCCTTCCTGGCGCTCGCCTTCTTCTTCACCGGCACAACGACCGGTATCTCGACGGGGGCGGGCTCGGGCGGCGCGGCCTGCGCAAGCAGTTTAGTCTTCAGCGACTTGCGTTCACGCGGCGGAACGGCCGATGCGACGGCTTTCGCGCCTTTGGCCTTGGCGGCTTTCGGCGGAGCGGGCTTCAATGCGACGACGGTCGGCTCGACAGGCTTCATGGCGGCTGTCTTTGGTTTCGAACCCTTGGGCCCGACCAATGCGGCGACAGCCGCAGGAGTTTCCTCCGCGGCGGGTTTGCGTGCGAGACTGTGCGGCGCGGCAGGCTGCGTTTGCGGCAGGGCGGCGACCTTCTGCTTCCGGGTCCGCTTCGGCCTGGTCCCGGTTTCGATCTCGCTCATTCCCACCCGTCTCCTTCAACCGCAGAACAATTGCCGCTCGCTTGCGTCTATGTCACCATTCAAGACTGGCGCCGGACCCGTTTCGGTCATATTACCGGCATATACAATCGCGGCGCTAATGATCAAAAGGAAGGGTGCGGTTGAGCCAGCTCGGCGCTCCGGCACTTCTTTTGCGAACCAAGTTTGACAGGCTCATGACCACACTCTCCCGCACGTTGAAGATGAAGCCCGCGCGCTGGTTGCAGGCGAGCCTGTTCGCCCTTGCGGCGGCTCTCGTCCTCTCGACGGGCGCAGCCTTGGCGGGTGAAGAACCGGGAGCGCTCACCAAGGCGCTCGGCCTGCGCACCACGGTTCCCGTAGCGCCCGACTTCATCGTCAAGTCACGCTCGCCGACTCAGGACTTCATCCCGGTTCACACGCCGCGCGCCAAGCCGGCCGGCAAGCCGATGGTGAAGGACGAAGTGGCGAAGCAGGAGAAGGCTCTTGATTCGGCCCGCATCCGGCAGGATCGCCTCGCCGGTCGCGTCAGCGCGCCTCCCGGCAAGTCCGTCGCCAACGAGATGGAAGTCAAGGACACCAAGCTGAAGGTCAAGCGTCAGGCCTGCGGCCTGACCTGTCCGAGCCCCGGGCTGCTGCCCTCGAAGTCCGGCAAGGAAGCGCAGTAGCGCGCCCGGCCGATGGACCCGACAGCGGCGATCGGCTAAGCCGGACCGCTTCAAAAGCAAAGAGCACTTCTCAAGAGGATAGAGAGATGTCGGAATTCCACAGGGTGCGGCGGTTGCCTCCGTATGTGTTCGAGCAGGTGAACAGGCTCAAGGCCGCCGCTCGCGCCAACGGCGCCGACATCGTGGATCTCGGCATGGGCA
>JAQGKM010000084.1 GCA_028290125.1 Hyphomicrobiales bacterium
TCAGAGGCGGACGCAGGACTAGTTGCCGAAACGGCGGAGACGAGCAGGTTAACATGAGCAAAGGTAAAGATTTCCGGGGCCCCAGGAAGCGTGGCTTCGATGACGATGGCCCGATGGGTTACGAGCCTCGTCCCAACCGTCCTGCCCGCGCGTTCGGCGCTCCCTCGTTCGATTCACCCATGCCGAGCATGGGCGGAATGGGCGGCGGCATGGGTGGTGGCATGCCCAGCGGCGCACCCGCCGGCAACCCGATCGATGCAACCGTGAAGTGGTTCAAGGGCGACAAGGGCTTCGGCTTTGTCGAACTCGGCAACGGCACGGGCGATGCGTTCCTCCACATCGGCGCTCTCCAATCGGCGGGCTACGAAACGGTTCCCCCGGGCGCCAAGCTCAAGGTGCTCGTCGGCCAGGGCATGAAGGGCGCCCAGGTCACGCGGGTTCTCGAAGTCGACGCCTCGACCGCCGCTGAACAGCCGCGCGCACCGCGTGCGTTTGGCGACAGCCCGCGTCCCGCACGCCGCATGCCCGACCCCGCCACCGCCACCGAGCTCTCGGGCACGGTGAAGTGGTTCGACGACACCAAAGGCTTCGGCTTTGTCGCTTCGAACGACGGCGGCAAGGATGTCTTCGTGCACATCTCGATCCTGCGTCCGTCCGGCATCGCCCATCTTCCCGAGGGCCAGGCCGTGTCGATGCGCGTCGTCGAGACGCCGAAGGGTCGCGAAGCCGTTTCCATCGATCTGGCCTGATCTTTCAGCCCGGATGACAAGAGCCGGTCCTACGGGGCCGGCTTTCAAGGCGCTCGGATTCGGGCGCCTTTTTCATTTCTGGCAGCCTCTGGATTTTGCATGAAACCCGCCCGCGACATCTCGCGCCTCATCGAGATCATGGCCGCCTTGCGCACGCCCGCCACCGGCTGCCCGTGGGATCTCGAACAGACCTTCGCGTCCATCGCCCCCTACACGATCGAGGAAGCCTATGAGGTCGTCGACGCCATCGAGCGCGGCGACGTCGGCGATCTCACGGATGAACTCGGCGACCTGCTGTTGCAGGTCGTGTTCCACGCCCGCATGGCCGAGGAAGCCGGCCTGTTTGCCTTCGGCGACGTCGTCGAGGCGATCACCCGCAAGATGATCCGCCGCCACCCGCATGTCTTTGGGGAAGCGCGTAACCTGCCGGCCGCCGAAGTCAAACAGCTCTGGGGACAGATCAAGGCCGAGGAAAATGCCGAGCGTCGCGCCCGGCGCAGCGCCGATGCGCCGGCTGAACCGCACGGACTCCTGTCCGGCATCCCGCACGCCCTGCCCGGCCTGACGCGCGCCGTGAAACTGCAATCGAAGGCCTCGACGGTCGGCTTCGACTGGAACGACGCACGGCTGGTGCTGGAGAAGATCAAGGAAGAGATCGCTGAATGCGAGGAGGCGATCGCTGCAGGCGACGCCGCGCATGTCCGCGAGGAAATGGGCGACCTGCTCTTCGCCGTCGCCAATCTGGCGCGGCATGTGGACGTCGACCCGGAAGATTCGCTTCGCGCGACGAACGCGAAGTTCGAACGGCGGTTCGCCTATATCGAAACAACGCTTGAGGCGCGCGGACGGACGCTGAAGGACGCGACGCTCGATGAGATGGACGCGCTTTGGGATGAGGCGAAGGGGCTGGAAGGCTGAGTCGCCGTTGTAGCGACCCCTCTCCCATCGGGAGAGGGCGGACTCGGGGCAAAGCCCCGAGCCGGGGTGAGGGGTCAGGCTCTCACCGGCTGAAATCGTATCCCCTCAACAGTCCGCTCTGCGGACCGCTTCTCCCCATGGGAGAAGCGAGACTCACGCCTGCCCCTCACCAGCTCGTCATTGCGAGGAGCCGAAGGCGACGCGGCAATCCATCTTCGGGTGGCTGCAGCCAGATGGATTGCCGCGTCGCTCCGCTCCTCGCAATGACGAGCTACTCTTCGTCCGATGGCGGCAGCAGCGTGCTCTCCGGAAAATCCTCGTCGCGCGCGGCGTCCGGGAAACGCTGCACCAGCCGTTCGATCTTTTCCGGCGCAAGCCGCACGATGATCTCGAGCGAGCCGTCCGGGTTGGCCGTGCGCTTCAGCACTTCGCCGTTCTCGTAGACCCAATGCAGCCCCTGCCCGTCGGTCGGCGCGATGGTGATGTGGAAGCGCGAACGCCCGCGCGCGAGCTTGTCCTCGATGCCTTCTAGCAGCCGGTCTGTCCCCTGCCCGGTCAGCGCGGAAACGATATAGGGCCGCTCGTCGGCGCGACGGCGCTCTGCGGATTCGCTGAGCGAGGCCTGCGCGTCCGCGTCGAGCAGATCGAGCTTGTTCCAGACTTCGATGATGCGGTCGTGATCCTCCGGCTTGATGCCGAGATCCGCGAGGATCGCCTCGACGTCGGACGATTGCGCCTGCGTGTCCTCATGCGAGATGTCGCGCACGTGCAGGATCACGTCGGCCGAGATGACTTCCTCCAGCGTCGCGCGGAAGGCGGACACCAGCGTCGTCGGCAGGTCGGAGATGAACCCCACGGTGTCGGACAGCATGATGCGCGCGCCGTGCGGCAGCTTCAGTCCGCGCAGGGTCGGATCGAGCGTGGCGAAGAGCATGTCGTCGGCCAGCACCTCAGCACGCGTCAGGCGATTGAACAGCGTCGACTTGCCGGCGTTCGTGTAGCCGACGAGCGCGACCA
>JAQGKM010000131.1 GCA_028290125.1 Hyphomicrobiales bacterium
CAATATCGTCCCCGACGAGCGCTATGCGGTTGCGAGGTGCGCAGCGACGCGGCAATCCATCTTGCTCACCCGCCCTCGCTGCCGACGGAAGACGCGTTCGGCGGCAGCCTCCCGGAGATGGATTGCCGCGTCGCCTTCAGCTCCTCGCAATGACGAGGGTGCGGGTTGCTCATCAGGTTCATATTCCTAACTGGTTTGCGCTCTTCGCGATGACGCGGGCCGCGGTGCTCGGCTCCCCCCGCATAACTTGACTGTCGGCGCCAACCCACTACGTGCTGTCACACCCACGCAGCCCGAGCGCCACGCATGTCCGACGCCTCCCCTCTCGATCTCCCGCCCGGCTTCACCGCCGTGACGCTTCGCGAAAGCGGGGACGCCTTTGCGCATGCCAGGGCGATTGCGGCGGAGCAGGGGGCTGGCACGCTGGTCTGGGTGCGGCGCTACGATCTGCTGGAATTCGCCGTCGTGCTGGAGCCGGACGAGCCGCTGGCCAGCGCGCGCCGCGCGCATTTTGCGGCCATGAACGCCATCGGCGACGCGCTCGCCGCCCATTGCCCGCCCGAGCGGCAGGTCGAGTTTCGCTGGCCCGACGCCGTGCTGTTCGATGGCGGGCTCGTCGGCGGCCTGCGGCTCGGCTGGCCGGCGGATTGCGCCGAGGATGCCGTGCCCGACTGGCTGGTGACGTCGATCATGCTGCGCACGGCCGATCTCGCCCATGTCGAGACCGGCATGGTGCCGGGCGCCGTGTCGCTGACCTCCGAAGGCTTGGAACTGATCGAGACCGAGGCGCTGGTCGGCTCCTTCGCGCGGCATCTGATGACGCATTTCGATCGCGGGAAGGAGCGCGGCTTCAAGGCCGTGGCGCTTGATTTCTTCTCCCGCCTGCCGCCCGGAAAGGCCGGCGAGCGCCGCGCCATCGACCGCAATGGCGACCTTCTCGTGCACGCGCCGCTCGACCGTGGCGAGCCGACGCGCACGCCGCTCGTCCCGGCGCTCACGGCTGCGGCGTGGTACGATGCCGCCAATGACGCGCCGAAACTGCAGGCCATGCCATGAGCAAGCTTCCGCGCACGCTGCGGCTAGACCCCTCCGACACCTTTGTCTTCGAGCGCGCGGCGGAGCCCGGCGAATGGGCGGTGTCGGGCGCCTTCATTTTCTGGAACGTCGATCCTGACGCGCTCGGGCCCAAGCATCGCGCCGCGCTGCGGGCCGGGTTTCTCGGGCTGTCCTCGTTCGGCTGGTCGACGCTCTGCACGGTGACGCCCGTCACCGCGGAGGAGCGCGCCGCCATCGTCGAGGATCTCGCGGCCCGCCTCATGCAGGCCTTCGGCGCGCCGACGATGGAAGACGCGCGCGCGGCGGCGGAGGAAGAGATCGCCTTCGCCGAAGGGCTTTGCGACCATCCCGACGGCACCGTGCTCGCCGTGCAGCGGCAGGTGGAAGAGGGCGAAATCCGCGAGCGCTTCCGCACGCTGCATGCGCGCGAGAAGGATGCGTCCGGTCGCGACGGCCTGCACGCCGGCGCACGCGCCTTCACGTTTCACGAGATCGATGGCGACGACGATACGCCCGCCGAAGAGGTCGATCTGATCGGCCTGATGGATAAAGACAGATGAGAGAGTTCTGGGTTTCCTCCGGCCATCACCTCGTGCGCCGCGCCGATCATGGCGGGCTGCTGCTGACGCCCGAACTGCTGATGGCCTATCTGGCCCGGCCCGAACTGCTGCCGCCGGATGAAGCCTGCGACGCCGAACGCGCGCTGCACGCCGCACTCATGAGCGATCCGTTACGCGCTGTGCCGCAGGCGGATGTCGATGCGCTCGCCGACGAGGATGCGCGCGAGAACTGGCGTTTCATGCTGGCCTTCCGCGACCGCCTCATGCGCGCGCCGTCGCTCGAGGCCGCCTATCTGGATTTCGCCCGCAACGGCGCGGCCGGCGTGCCGCCGATCTTCCTGTCGCAACTCGCGCATCTCATCCTGCGCAATGCGCTCGACGGCTGCGAGGACCCCTATGTGCTGCGCGCCGGCGAATTGTTCTACCGCGCCCAGAAGGCGACGCTGCACGAGGGCGCGCTGCTGCTCGCCGACGCCGAGGTCGTCGAGGTGCAGCAACAGGGCGCGCAGGCGGCGCATCTGTCGCCGCTGACGGCATTGTTAGACGCCGTGCCGGAATTCGGCGATCTCGACGTGATGGATGACGAGAACGCCTGGACCTACTGGTCGCGTTCGGACGCCAACACGATGATCATGAACATCGGCGCGAACCCGAAGGCGCGCGAGGGTCTGGCGCGCGTGATCGAACTCTGGATCGGCCATCTCACGGGACTCGACGCGAAGGTCGAACCGCTGGCGTCGATCGAGGATCGCGACTGGCGCTGGTTCATCGGGCTCGATCCCGAAGGCACGAAGATCGGCAACATGCTGTGGAAGGGCGCAGCGCTCGGGCCGGATTTCGCCGAGCGCGTCGTCACGCTGATGCGGCTGACCTTCAAGGATGACAGCCGCATGCAGCCGGGCGTGCGCGGTGCGCCGGTCTATCTGATCGGCGCGATGGACAAGGACAAGGTCTGGCGCCTGAAGCCCCAGAATTTGATCGCCGGCCTGCCGCTGATGGACGGCAAGGCGTCATGAGCGAGCCCGCGAACAAGGAAGCCATGGACGTCGTGCGCGAGGTCGGGATCGTGCTGGCCCGCCGCGCGCTCGACAATCCGTGGATCGATCATCTCTGGTCGCCGCACGGCGTGCTGTTCCCGGCGCCCGATTGCGCCGCCGGGGCGCTGCTGTCGCAGGAGGGCGACGTGCGCCTCGTCTATGCGGGCGAAGCCGCCGTGCAGCTCTACGTGCCCGAAACAGGAAACTACCGCGACAACCTCGCGACCGGCGCGCCGCTTCTGTGGATTGCGGCGCGGACCCGCGACGGCGCCATGCCGGACGACCTGCGCGTCACCGCCGATCCGACCGAGGGCGAGGCCTGGCACGAAGCGGGATCGGAGATCGTCGCCACCGTGCCGATGCCCGGCGACATCGCGTCATGGATCGCCGCCTTCGTCGATGCGTTCCATGTCGAGCAGGTGTTCCAGAAGCGCCAGCGCGATCGCAGCGAGCGCAAGGAGCGCGGCTTCGGGCGCAAGCCTGACGGCCAGCGGGAGAACGGGTCTTGAGCGACAACGACCGATTCCTGTCACGCTGGTCGCAGCGCAAGCGCCTCGCCGCCGAGGAGGCCCGCAAGGCCGCCGAATTGGCGCCCGAGGCGACGCCGGCGCCTGCGGAGGAGGCGGCCGAACCGTTCGACCTGTCGTCCTTGCCCGACCTCGAATCGCTCACCGCGCAGACGGACATGAGCCTGTTCCTGCAGAAGGGCGTGCCCGACGAACTCAAGAATGCGGCGCTCCGCAAGATCTGGGCGCTCGACCCTGCGATCCGCGATTACGTCGGCGACGCCCTGGATTATGCGTGGGACTGGAACGCGCCGGGCGGTGTTCCGGGCGGCGGCGAACTGGGCGCAGGCTTCGACACCGCCAAGATGGTCGCCCAGATTTTCGGCGACGGAGCGTCCGACAAAAATGTGATCGCGGATGCTGCAGCGCAGCAAGCTGAGCATGGCGTGCCCAATTCGGGTACGGACCTGCCAATTTCGGAGGCGCCTGTTTCATTACAAGTGTCAGAAAATGCCGCAGCATCATGCACATCTGTGCAGAACGACCCGATTGGTGCGCCAAGCGAGGTCTCTACCGCGCCGCAAAAGAAGCGCCGGCACGGCGGCGCGACGCCCGCACCCCCCTACAAAAGTAGTGTGTCGTAGTTCTGCGGCACAGCTAAGACAGTTTAGAGACATACCAATGTGGCCCGCATTTCCCGGCCCAGGCAGGAGTGACGTGTGGCACTGGCAGAGGTTTCCGGCGTGACTGCGGTGGACGAGATCGACGCCCTTCGCGGGGCTGAGTACGCCATGCTGGCGGTCCTGCTCGGCCAGGCTCCGGGCGCCGACCTGCTGGCGCGTGTGGCGAGCCTGCGTGGCGATGCGACCCCGCTCGGCCTCGCCCACATCGACCTCGCCAGCGCCGCGCAGGCGACCGACGAGACGCTCGCGGGACGCGAATTCTTCAACCTGTTCATCGGGGTCGGGCGCGGCGAACTGCTGCCCTACGGGTCCTGGTACCAGACCGGCTTCCTGCATGAGCGTCCGCTCGCGCGGGTGCGGGAGGACCTGGCGCAGCTCGGCATCGAGCGGTCGGAGAAGACACGCGAGCCGGAAGATCACATCGCCATTCTCTGCGAGATCATGGCCGGGCTCGCGCAGGGCGACTTCCAGACGGATGTCGCCGCCCAGCAGCGTTTCTTCGAGCGGCATCTGGCGCCTTGGGCCGCGCGCTTCTTCGCCGATCTCGAAACGACGGGTTCGGCGACCTTCTACAAATCTGTCGGCCGGCTTGGCCGTACTTTCATGGAACTCGAGGCGGAAGCGTTCAAGCTGCCTCATTGAGGCGGCTCGCTCCGCACGCAAAGCCAATCATGAACCGGAGGGAACGGGTTATGAGCACAGCAGACGACAAGAAGACGCAGGGCGTCGACCGACGCGCGTTCTTTCGCGCGAGCGGGGGCGCAGCCGTTGTCGCGGCTGCGGGCATGACGACCGGCGCGGAACCCGCTGCCGCCGCTGAATCGGACCAGGAGCGCAAGAAGGCGCGCTACGCCGAGTCCGAGCACGTGAAGACGTACTACCGCGTGAACCGGTATTGAGGAGAGCCGTTCCATGCTGACGAAAAGAAAAGAGGCTTCGGCCTCCCGCGCCCGCCTTTCGGGCATCGCCGCCGGCCTCGCCTCTGGCGTGCTCGACCGCCGCTCGTTCCTGCGCCGCTCGGGTCTGGCCGCAGGCGGCGTCGCCGCGCTGGGTTCGCTGTCGCTGGGCGCCGTGCGCCGCGCCGAGGCCGGTCCGGTCGCCGCCGGCGTGAAGATTGAAGTCAAGAAAAGCATCTGCACCCATTGTTCGGTCGGCTGCGGCGTCGTCGCGGAAGTCCAGAACGGCGTGTGGGTCGGCCAGGAGCCGGCGTTCGACAGCCCGATCAATCGCGGCTCGCATTGCGCCAAGGGCGCCTCGGTGCGCGAGCTCGTGCACGGCGACCGCCGCCTGAAATATCCGATGAAGCTCGTCAACGGCGAATGGACCCGCGTCGGCTGGGACCAGGCAATCGGCGAAATCGGCGACAAGATGAACGAGATCCGCGCCAGGAGCGGCGCCGACTCGGTCTATCTGCTGGGCAGCGCGAAGTTCTCCAACGAGGGCGCGTATCTGTTCCGCAAGTTCGGCGCCTTCTGGGGCACCAACTCGGTCGACCATCAGGCGCGCATCTGCCACTCGACCACGGTCGCGGGCGTCGCCAACACCTGGGGCTACGGCGCGCAGACGAATTCCTACAACGACATCCGCAACGCCAAGACCATCATCTTCATGGGCTCGAACGCCGCGGAGGCGCATCCCGTGTCGCTGCAGCACGTGCGGTCCGGCAAGGAGATGAATCGCGCCAACATGATCGTGCTCGATCCGCGCTTCACGCGCACGGCGGCGCACGCCACCGAATATGTGCGCATCCGCTCGGGCACCGACATCGCGGTGATCTGGGGCATGATGTGGCACATCTTCCAGAACGGCTGGGAAGATCAGGACTTCATCAAGAGCCGCGTCGTCGGCATGGATCTCGTGCGCGCCGAAGTCGCCAAGTGGACGCCGGAAGAAACCGAGCGCGTCACCGGCGTGCCGGGCGCGCAGCTGCGCAAGGTCGCCGAGACCTTCGCCAAGGAGCGTCCGTCGACCTTCATCTGGTGCATGGGCGGCACGCAGCACACGGTCGGCACCGCCAACGTCCGCGCCTACTGCAACCTGCTGCTCGCGACCGGCAATGTCGGCGTCTACGGCGCCGGCGCCAACATCTTCCGCGGCCATTGCAACGTGCAGGGCGCGACCGACATGGGCCTCGATATCACGTCGCTGCCGCTCTACTACGGGCTGGTGGAAGGCGCGTGGAAACATTGGGCGCGCGTCTGGGACGTCGATTACAACGAGCTGCAGGCCCGCTTCGACGAAGTGCCGGCGAAATCCGGACGCCCTGCGCGCACGCGCAAGGAAAACATGGAGCTGCCGGGCATTCCCTCGACCCGCTGGTTCGATGCGACGAGCTACGATCCCAACGACGTCGACCAGCGCGACGCGCTGAAGGCGATGGTCATCTTCGGCCACGGCGGCAACACCGTGCCGCGCATGCCCGACATGATCAAGGCGCTCGAAAAGCTCGAGCTGCTCGTCGTCGC
>JAQGKM010000140.1 GCA_028290125.1 Hyphomicrobiales bacterium
GCGCCTGCGCTCGCGAACGAGACGGGGACAGAAACAATCCCATTCGCCGGGATAGGGATGATATTGAAAATGTCCGGTTGGCCGTCGACGTAAAGGTAACTATTGAAGACTGCGGGGTAAGTGCTCGAGACGTTGACCTGCACCACTTCATTTACGGCGGGGTTCGTGTTGCTCACGGTAATGCTGAAAAACTGCGCCTGAGCGGCGGTTGCGCCAAAAAGAGACAGGCCGAGGAACACGACCAGCGTGCCCAGCCAGCCCGTCAGCGTCTTATTCCCACCACGGAAGCTATGGGGCAAACGTTCAACGAGAAAACGGATCATCGAAATTTCCTGGAATCTGAAATCATAAAATTAAATTTCGCAGAGCCTGAGCAACAACTGCTGCACCCGTCGCCGCGAGGGTCGGCTTATCCATGGATCCCGTGAACAATGGCGTCTGCGCCTGCGCCGCCCCGGCGAAGCCCGCAAACAGGCCGATCGTCACGAAAAGCACGGCAGCGACCGAAGAGCCCCGGCGCGCCCGGAGGCAGCCGCATCGAGAACCATTCGCGCGAGAGCCCATGAAAAATCCTCAGTACAAATAAATATTTAGAGCAACGATGCCACCGCCGTACTTAGGCAATAATGGTTTTTACGACGTCCAAGCGAATGATTCGATGGATAAATTACACTCCATTTGTAACAAGGCTCCCTTCTGCTTGCAAGTTGCTGTCCACGGCCTGCCCTGCATCGCGACATCCGGATCGCCTTTGCGGCGCTACATGCAATCCTTTGGATCAGGCTGTCTTGCTGGGCCTTCATCCTGTCCGCAACCGACCACATTGCATCGCCCCCGCCCCCTCCCTATAGTCCGCGCCCGCGACGCAGGATGTTTGCGTGGCCTTACGGAACCCGGATTGAGACAATGCTTGAAGGCATACGGCGCGGCGCGAAGAATTGGCTTGGGAAGACGGTTCTGACCATCCTGTTCGGCACCATGATCATCTCCTTCGCGATCTGGGGCATCGGCGACATCTTCCGCGGCATCGGCGTCAGCAATGTCGCCGAGATCGGCTCGACCCACATTTCCACGGTCGATTTCCGCAACGCCTACCAGACCCAGCTGCAGAACCTGCAGCGGCAGGCGCGGCGCGCCATCACCAACGACCAGGCGCGCGCCTATGGCCTCGACCGCCAGGTGCTCGGCCGCATGATCGCCGACGCCGCGCTCGACCAGAAGGTCGCCGAGCTGCGGCTCGCCATGTCGGACGAGGACATCGCGCGCTCCATCCTGGAGGATCCGACCTTCAAGGGTCCGGACGGCCGCTTCGATCGCGGCCGCTTCAACGATATCCTGCGCGACAACGGCTATAACGAAATGAGCTTCGTGCGCGACCAGCGCCGCGTCTATCTGCGCCGCGAACTTGGCGACGCCCTCTCGGGCAACGTGAAGCCGCCGGAGGCGACCGTCGAGGCGATCCACCACTTCGCCAACGAAACCCGCTCGACCGAATATTTCGTGCTGTCGGAAGCTGCCGCCGGTGACATCGCGCAACCCTCGCCTGCCGACCTGCAAGCCTATTTCGACGCCCGCAAGGCAAACTGGCGCGCGCCCGAATATCGCAAGGTCGTGACGCTCGCCATCACGCCGCAGACGCTGGCCGATCCCGCGCAGGTGTCGGACGCGGACGCCCGCGCGCAGTATGACCGCATCAAGGGCGAGCGCTTCGGCCAGGCTGAAACCCGCGAGCTGCAGCAGATCGTGTTCCCCAACGAAGACGAGGCGAAAGCCGCGTCCGAGAAGATCAAGGCAGGCGCCTCCTTCGCCGATGTCGCAAAGGAGCGCAATCTCGCCGACGCCGACATCAACCTCGGCACGGTGGCGCGCCCGGCGATCGCCGATCCCGCAGTCGCAGAGGCTGCTTTCACGACGCCTTCGGGTGAGGTCAGCGCGCCGGTGAAGACGCGTTTCGGTTACGCGCTGGTGCGCGTCGGTGCGGTGACGCCGGCCAATGTGCGCAGCTTTGAAGAGGTCGCCAGTGCGGTCAGGCAGGAGCTCGCCGTCTCGCGCGCCCGCACCCGCGTCCAGCAGGTGCATGACCAGATCGAGGACGAACGCTCGTCCGGCAAGCCGCTGGCTGACGCCGCCAAGACCGCCGGTTTCGACGTCACCACGATCGAGGCCGCTGACCAGACCGGTCTCGACAAGAAGGGCGACAAGGTCGCGCTCACCGAGGCCGAATCCGTGCTGCGCGCCGTCTTCGCCTCTGACATCGGCGTCGACAATGAAGCGGTGAACACGCGCGACAATGGTTACGTCTGGTTCGAGATCGCCGGCACCGAGCCCGCGCACGAGCGCAAACTCGACGAGGTAAAGGACGAAGTCACCAAGGCCTGGCGCGACGACGAACTGCGCCGCGTGCTGGCCACCAAGGCGTCGGATCTCGCCAAGGCCATCGACGGCGGCCAGAGTGTCGAGGATGCCGCCAAGGCGAACGGCGCCGAGGTGAAGACCTCCACGACCGTGAAGCGCGGCGGAGCCGAAGGTCTGTCGCCCGGTCTCGTGGCGCAGGTCTTCAACACGCAGGTCGGCAAGGCCGGTTCGGCGGCGGGCGACGGCCTGACGCGCATCGTCTTCAAGGTCAACGACAGCGTCACGCCGCCCTTCGAGGCGGACTCGGAAGAGGCGAAGTCGATCGCGGGCCAGCTCGCCACGACCTATTCGGACGACATCCTGACGCAATATCTCGCCAAGGTGCAGTCGGAACTCGGCGTCAAGATCAACGCCGGCGCGCTGAACCTGGCGATGGGCGGCGGCGACGCCTATTGAGAAGCGGCAGACATGTTCGAACCTTCCTTTCCGGCCTTTGAAGACGCCTATGCGGCTGGCCGGCCCGTGCTGGTCTCGACGAAGCTCGTCGCCGATCTCGAGACGCCGGTCTCGGCCTTCCTGAAACTGTCGGCGGGCCGCGCCGGCAACGTCTTCCTGCTCGAGTCGGTGGAAGGCGGCGCCGCGCGCGGGTGCTATTCGATGATCGGCCTCGACCCCGACGTGATCTGGCGCGCCAATGGCGACAGGTCGGAGATCAACCGCCGTGCGCTGACCGACGCCGACGCCTTCGAGCCCTGCCCCGGAAAACCGCTCGACGCGCTGCGTGCGCTGATCGCGGAATCAGCCGTGCCGGAATTTGCGGGCCATGCGCTGCCGCCGATGGCGGCGGGCGTCTTCGGCTATCTCGGCTACGACATGGTGCGGCAGATGGAGCGCCTCGCGCCCGCCAAGGCAGATCCCATCGGCGTGCCTGAGGCGGTGATGATCCGTCCGACGCTGATGGCGGTGTTCGACTCGGTGCGCGACGAACTCACCATCGTCACCCCGGTGCGCCCGCAAGCGGGCGTCACGGCGCGCGCGGCCTTTGAAGGCGCGCAGGCGCGGCTCGACACGCTGGTCGCGGTGCTGGAGAGCCCGCTCGATCACGTGGCGCCGGTGGCCGATCCGCTGCTGCTCGCGCAGGAGCCTGCGTCGAACACCAGCGAGAGCCGCTTCCTCGACATGGTCGCCAAGGCGAAGGATTACATCCGCGCCGGCGACATCTTCCAGGTCGTGCTGTCGCAGCGCTTCACGTCGCGCTTCGAATTGCCGGCCTTCTCGCTTTACCGCGCGCTGCGCCGCGTGAACCCCGCGCCGTTTCTCTGTTATCTCGATTTCGGCGGCTTCCAGATCGTCTGTTCGAGCCCCGAGATTCTGGTGCGCGTGCGCGACGGCAAGGTGACGATCCGCCCGATCGCCGGCACCCGCTGGCGCGGCGCGACGCAGGCCGAGGACGAGGCGCTTGCCGCCGAGCTGCTCGCCGATCCGAAAGAGCGCGCCGAACATCTCATGCTGCTCGATCTCGGCCGCAACGATGTCGTCCGCGTGTCGGAAATCGGCAGCGTCGAGGTGACGGAAAAGTTTTTCATCGAGCGCTACAGCCACGTCATGCACATCGTGTCGAACGTCGAGGGGCGGCTCGCCGCGCCGCACGACAACATCGACGCTCTCTGCGCGGGCTTTCCG
>JAQGKM010000142.1 GCA_028290125.1 Hyphomicrobiales bacterium
TGGACAGACGCTTGACGACGTCGGCCACGGCCTGCGCCTCGGCGCGGTCGGTTTTCAGAAACTTCAGCCGCGCAGGCGTCGCCAGAAACAGGTCGCCTATCTCCACGCGCGTGCCCTGCGCGCCGGAGGCCGGCGACACCGCCTGTTTCTGCCCGAAATCGACGCGCAGATGCGACGCGTGCTCGGCGCCGGCGCGTCGTGTCGTGATGTCGAGCCGCGCGACGGACCCGATCGAGGGCAGCGCCTCGCCGCGAAAGCCCAGCGTCGCAATGTTGGAGAGATCGCCGTCGGCGAGTTTCGATGTCGCGTGCCGGTCGACCGCAAGCGCGAGATCGTCCGGCGTCATGCCCTCGCCGTCGTCGACGACGCGGATGAGCCGCCGACCACCTTCCTGCAAGGCGATCTCGATGCGCCTCGCGCCGGCGTCGAGCGCGTTTTCGACGAGCTCCTTGACCGCCGAGGCCGGACGCTCGACGACTTCGCCCGCAGCGATGCGGTCGATGAGCACGGGGTCTAGGCGGCGGACGGGCATGGGTGAGGTTCCAATAACCTTCTCCCAGAGGGAGAAGGTGGCCGCGAAGCGGCCGGATGAGGGGTTAGCGACTCAATCGGAGAGATTGTAACCCCTCACCCGGCTCCTGCGGAGCCACCCTTTCCCTCTGGGAGAGGGTTACGCGCCCCTACATACCGACCGGACGCCCGGCCACCGCCACCAGCATCTGTTTGCCGTCGAACAGGCGCCTTGCGGCGTTGTGCGTGCCCTCCAGCGTCACGCCCGCGACCAGCGCGTTGCGCTCGTCGAGGTAGGAGGGCGCGAGGTTTTCGATCTGCAGGCGCACGAGCTGGCCGGCGATCTTTGTCGAGGTGTCGAGCCGCAGGTCGTAGCTGCCAATGAGATATTTCTGCGCCTTGTCGAGTTCGTCCGGCGTCGGTCCGTCTGCGGCGAGCTTGTTGATCTCGTCCTCGATCACCGTCAGCGATTCCGCCGCGCGCTCGTTCTTGGTCGAGGTGCCGCCCACGAAAGTCGCGGTGTGGCGATAGCTCATCAGCGACGAGTGGACCGAGTAGGCAAGACCACGCTTTTCGCGCACTTCCTTGAACAGGCGCGCCGAGAAGACGCCGCCGCCGAGGATGTGGTTCAGCACCATCGCGGGCACATGGTCGGGATCGTGCAGCGAAATGCCCGGCAGGCCGAAGCGGATGGTCGATTGCGGCACGTCGACGTCGATCACCTTGCGCTCGCCGAGATGCCCGAGCACGACATCGGGGACGCTCGCGAGCGTCGTCGCTTACGGCAGTTCGCCGAACACATCGTAGAGCAGGATAGCCAGCCGATCGCGATCGATGGCGCCCACCACCGCGACCTTCAGGCCTTTCCGCTGCATCACCGCGCGATGAAGGTGCACGAGATCGTCACGCGTGATCGCCGCGACGCTCTCCTGCGTGCCGCGCGCGGGGCGGCCGTAGACATGTCCCTCGAAAGCCAGCTCGCGGAAGGCCTTTGCGGCGAGCGCATCGGGATCGTTGGCCTCGGCCCGCAGGCCCGCCAGCATCTGCGCGCGGGTGCGCTCGATGGCGTCGGCGTCGAAGCGCGGCGCGTTGACGGCGACCTTCAGCAGGCCGAAGGCCGCATCGATGTTGCGGGTCATGGTCTTCAGGCGGCCGTGGAACGTGTCGCTGTCGGACGAGAAGGAAATCTCGATCGCCTTGTCGTCCATCGCATTGTGAAAGGCTTCGGAATCGAGATCGCCCGCGCCCTCGTCCATCAGCGCGGAGAGCATGGTCGACGTGCCCATGCGGCCCGGCGCATCCTGCGAGGAACCGCCCGACAGCGCGAATTCCACCGCGACGAGCGGCACGGCGTAGTCCTCGACCAGCCAGGCTTCGATGCCGCTCTTCGAGACCAGCGTCTGCACGCGTGCGGCGCGCGTCGCTTCGACAATCAGGCTGCGGTCAGGCGTCTGTGGCGCGTTCATGTGCGTTTCCATTCACGTGGCTCGTCATTGCGAGGAGCGGAGCGACGAAGCAATCCATCTGGCGTCTGCCGCCCGAAGATGGATTGCCGCGTCGCCTTCGGCTCCTCGCAATGACGACGAATTATTTTCGTCAGACTGCTTCGGACTCGTCCTTGGGCAGCAAGAAGCCCGTCACGGCGCGGCGGCGGTCGAGCCACTTTTCGGCGGCCTTGCGCACATCTTCCGGCGTCACGGCATCCATGCGCTCGGGCCAGGCGCGTACGTCGTCGACGCTCATGCCCGTCGTCAGCGCGGCGCCATACCAGCGCGCGAGCGAGGTCTGGTTGTCCTGCGCGTAGATGGCGTCGGCGACGAGGCGCGTCTTGGCGCGGGCGAGATCGGTGTCGGACACGCCCTTGGTGGCGATCTCGCGGACGATCTTCTCGACCGCGTCGTCGAGCTGCTCGAGCGTCACGTTCTCGGCCGGCATGGCGTAAAGCCAGAAGCGCGTCTCGTCGAGCGCCGTGCCCATGTAGTAGCACTCCGACACGACGGCGATCTTCTGCTCGACCACGAGGCGGCGATAGAGAAGGCTCGTCGG
>JAQGKM010000206.1 GCA_028290125.1 Hyphomicrobiales bacterium
GCGCTGCGGCGGCGCCGTAGCGCGGCAGGAAGCTGTCGAGCGGCTCGCTGTGGGTCAGGTTCAGCCCGCCACGCCCCGCCATCAGGAACTTGCGCGCCGGCGAGGGCATCCGGTCATAGACCGTCACCGCGAGCCCGGCTTTCGCCATCTCCTCGGCGGCCATCAACCCGGCCGGCCCGGCGCCGATCACGGCGGATCTGCGTACGTCAGACATGAGCTTGACTGTCAGTGAGTCGCAGCTCAAAAATCGTTTCTTTAGTCATTCTTTTTCTTTTTGCGCGAGGCGCGGCGTGCGCAAAGACATAGAAGTATTTCTTCTTACACAAGCTTCAAACTTCATCCAGCAAAGACTCTCGTCTTTGACCGGCAAAGAGAAGCTTGGCGTCACAAGCTCGTCGTTGATTCCGCCAGAAGCCTATAGCTTGCTGGCAGCTGGCACCGAAATTCTAGTTGATCGCCTGCCGAGCTGGCGCAGCAAGAAGCCCGCCGAAGATGCCCGTGAGCAGGATACTCCCCAACAGGCGGCGTCACGCGCGCAGAAAGTTACGCTTGGCGCGAACCTACCGGTTCTCCCAAAAAGCATCGCATTTTTCGATGTTGAAACAACTGGGCTCTCCAAGGCCGACCGTGTTGTCAGCTTGGGCGCGTTCAGAATGCAAACGGATCGGATTCGGGACAGCTATGTCGAGCTCGAATACGTCTATCTCTTGTTCAACCCCGAAAGACAAAGCCACTTTGCCGCAAGAAAGGTGCACGGATTTGACGACGAGACGTTGAGCCGCCAGCAATCGTTCGCAAGCTCTGCCAAGCTCATCCATAGAATGTTGCAGGAGTCAGAAATGATTGTTGCGCATAACGCGGCTTTCGATCTCAGATTTCTGAAACACGAGTTTCAAATAGCCGGCCTGGAAACCCCTGAGATACCTGTTTTCTGCACCATGCAAGCATGGAAACAGTCGGGTGCTGCGGGGTCGGCTTCGCTCGACGTCGTTTGCGACCAGCTGCACCTGAAACGAAATTCGGACCTGCACTCCGCGTTAGAAGATGCAGCATTAGCGATGTGCGTGTTCATGCAAATGCACGGTATTGGACTGGATTTGAATATGAGTTTGCTCGATCACAGGCCTTCGAATCTGGTCGAGTGACCTCATGGCTCTGCCGGATAGCGTTTTTCTTGGGCAATTTTTCAGATCCAGTCTAAAAGCTCTCCCATGAACCAGCACGCCAAACGCCGCTATCAGGCCGGCCTCACCGCGGAAGCCGAACGGGCCGAGCGGATGCGCCCGAAAGAGCCCCGTCTTCCGGCCGCCCCGCTCGCCACGCCCGAGACGGGCGCGAGCGTCTATGAGGTCACCGCAGAGGAAGCCGGCCAGCGGCTCGACAAGGTGCTGGCGACCCGCGCCGAAGCCGCCGCCATCGCGCTGTCGCGCACGCGCCTGCGCGCCCTGATCGAGGAAGGCCGCGTGCTGGTCGACGGCAAGTCGGTGACGGACGCCGGCGCCAAGGCCCGCGAAGGCCAGACCATCACGGTCGACATCCCTGCCCCGATCCCCGCCGCGCCGCAGGGCGAGAACATTCCGCTCGACGTGGTGTTCGAGGACGAGCATCTGATCGTCATCGAAAAGCCCGCCGGCCTCGTCGTCCATCCGGCGAGCGGCCACGAGAACGGCACGCTGGTGAACGCGCTGATAGCCCATTGCGGCGACAGCCTGTCGGGCATCGGCGGCGTGCGCCGTCCGGGCATCGTCCACCGTATCGACAAGGACACGTCGGGCCTGCTTGTCGTCGCCAAGACCGACGCCGCCCATCAGGGTCTCTCCGCTTTGTTCGCCGACCATGGCCGCACCCTGTCGCTCTCGCGCGAATATCTCGCCTTCGTCTGGGGCCGCATGGAGCGCCGCGCCGGCATGGTCGACGCGCCGCTCGCCCGTCATCCGCACAATCGCGAGAAGATGGCCGTGGTCCGCAATGCGCAGGCGCGCGAGGCCATCACGCATTGGCAGTCGGAGGAATACTTCACCTCCGGCTCCAGCACCGCGACGCTGGTCGCCTGCCAGCTGGAGACCGGCCGCACGCATCAGATCCGCGTCCACATGGCCCACATCGGCCATCCGTTGCTGGCCGACGCCGTCTATGGCGCCGGCTTCAAGACCAAGGCCGGCAATCTCGGGCCCCACGCCAAGGAGGCGCTGGCCGCCTTGCGTTCGCGGCAGGCGCTGCATGCGGCGCGGCTCGGCTTCGAGCACCCTATCACCGGCGAGGAGCTGATGTTCGAAAGCCCCCTCCCCCCGGACCTTGCGGCGCTCGCCGAAGCGCTGCGGACCGACGGCGCCCTCTGACGTCTTCGTGAAGAAAATTTAATGCGGCGCGCCGGGGCGCGTCCGGGAGGCTTTCCGGGCGTCGGCTTGAGCGCCTATGTCCCTGTAGGACATGGGCTTTTTCTAATGAGCCGGCCTTGAATGCGCGCTCCGACGGCTTATCTGCTCAGACCCTGCCCATCGCGCGCGCCCCCTTTTAGCCACGGTTGAGCAAAACTATATTCATGTCTGAGCCGAGTGCGACCTTGTGGTCGGCCGGACGCCGGGTCGCCCAGTTGGGGGCCCGCACAGGAGGATTTGATGGCTGCTGCCCTTCCGATGATTTCTGCTGAAAGTGGGCTCTCCCGCTATCTCGCCGAAATCCGGCGGTTTCCGATGCTGGAGCCGCAGGAGGAATATATGCTTGCCAAAAGCTGGCGCGAGCACGGCGATCGGGACGCCGCGCATCGGCTGGTGACGTCACATCTGCGCCTCGTCGCCAAGATCGCCATGGGCTATCGCGGCTACGGCCTGCCGATCGGCGAGGTGATTTCCGAGGGCAACGTCGGCCTCATGCAGGCCGTAAAGCGGTTCGAGCCCGAGAAGGGCTTCCGCCTCGCGACCTATGCCATGTGGTGGATCCGCGCCTCGATCCAGGAATACATCCTGCGCTCGTGGTCGCTCGTGAAAATGGGCACGACCGCGAACCAGAAGAAGCTGTTCTTCAACCTGCGCAAGGCGAAGAGCCAGATCTCCGCGCTGGAGGAAGGCGACTTGCGTCCCGAACAGGTCGCGACCATCGCCACCAAGCTCGGCGTGACCAAGCAGGACGTGATTGACATGAACCGCCGCATGAGCGGCGACGCGTCGCTCAACGCCCCGCTCCGCCAGGAAGGTGAAGGCGAATGGCAGGACTGGCTGGTCGACGACTCGTCGAGCCAGGAATCCCTGCTGGTCGATCGCGAGGAGAGCGACAACCGCCACGTCGCCCTGCGCTCGGCGCTCGGCGTGCTCAACGATCGCGAACGCCGCATCTTCGAGGCGCGCCGCCTCGCGGACGATCCGGTGACGCTGGAGCAGCTGTCGGAGGAGTTCAACATCTCCCGCGAGCGCGTGCGCCAGATCGAGGTGCGCGCCTTCGAGAAGGTGCAGGCGGCCGTGAAGGCCGGCGTCGCCCGGATCGAGACCATCGCGGCAGGCAAGCCGCAGATCGAGTCCCGCCCCGGCGCGTGATCGTCGCGACGTGAAATGCAAAAGGGCGGCTGTTTCAGCCGCCCTTTTTCGTTGCCGTCATTGCGCAGATAAAACAGTCAGCAAGCGACGCATGCGATTCCCCTCCCCCTTGTGGGGAGGGGAAAGGCCGGCGTTGTGCGAGCCTACTTCCAGGCTTCGAGCGCCTCGTTGATCACGCGTTCGCCCGTGATGCCCTTTTCGAAGGTGATCTTCGCGATGCGCTGGTCCGACAGCAGCATCGGAATGTCGATCCAGCCGCGATTGCGGATGAGATCGACATTGCGGGTCGCCGCGGTGTCGCCGCGCGTCAGGCCGACGAGGAAGAAGTTGCGCAGGATCGGGGCCGGAACGCCGGTCAGCGCATCGCCCGCAGGCGTGTCTTCCTTGCGCATCTGCGGCGTCGAGATCTGCGACACGCCGGGGACCGGTCCGCCGTCCGTCGGGGTGAAACGAACCTCGATCGTGTGCGAGGCCGGCAACGTCTCATCCGTGTTCTTCTGGATGAGGATCACGGCCTTGAGTTTCGCGTCCGGAAGATCGATTTCGGCGCGCACGCCGATCGCCAGCGGCTGACCGGGTCCGCGGCTCACATTGTCGAGCCGCCACACGACGTTGCCGACATAGGTGCGCACGCGCTGCGGTTCATCCGGCGCATCGACGAGGAGCGCGGCGCGCTGCGACACCGGGATGGTGGGCGAGTTGGACGGAGCCGTCTGCTGCTGCGGCTGGGCCGGCTGCGCGTTCGACGGCGTGTTGGCGTTGGGCTGCGCGGGCGTCTGCTGCTCGCCGGTGCGCGCGGCCTGGCCGCCGCCAATGCGCTCGACGATCTTGCCGACGCTCTGTTCGGCCGGGGTTTCCGAGCCAGGCGCCGGGCGAAGCCGCGCCAGATCCTCCGGATTGTCGCGCCGCATATAGGCGAAGACCGCAATCGCACCGACCACCAGAGCGACCGGAAGGCCGATCAGCAGCGGGCGGAAGTTGCGTTCCTTTTCCTGCGGCGGCAACGGCGCAGCGGGGCGTACGCCGCCATGCCGCGGTTCGTCCATCGTCTCATCGGGCGCAGACAGATCGGCCGACACGCCGGCGGCTTCCGCACGCGGGCCATATTTGCGAAGGGTCACGTTGATCGGCGCAGACGGATCCCGCCGCTCCGAACCGGCATCGGCGGCAAGCCGCGAGACGGCGATTTCCGCGTCTGTCGGGGAGGGCTTGGGAGCCTCGACGTGAGGCGCGTCGGAGGGCGCCGACTCGGCGCGCGCCGTCGAGGTCGTCACCGCCGGCGTGGGCGCCGAGGTTACGACCGCCGGCAGAGACGGTTGGACAGTCTGCGACGGCGCCTGGGGCGGCGCCACGCGCACGGACTGCACCGGCTGGGACTGTGGCTGTGCTTCGACCGGCGCCGACGGGACGGATTGCGGCTCGTCGGCTTTCGCCGGCTCGCCCGGCGGCTTGACCGGCGGCTTGGCGAGCGACGCCAGGCGCTGCCGCGCAGCGTCGAGCGCGCCAAGACCCGCCGGACGCTCCGAAATCAGGGAGCCGGGACGCGCCGGCAGCGAGGGACGTTGTGGCAGGGCCGGACGCGGCGGTTGTGCGCTCGGGCGAACCATCGGCGTGTCGGAGCGGCGCGGAAGCGTGTCCAGCGACCGTCTGATTTCGGACGGAGGCGGCAGCGTTTTCGCTGTGGATTGCGGTGCAGAAGCAGGCGTTGACGGAGCGGTAGGCGGGGCTTCGGCCTCCAGCCGGGCGATCGCCTCGTCGAGCATCCGGCTTTCGCGCTGAATATCGGGCTCGGCAATGGGCGGCTGCACGGCGCGCAATTGTCCGATCAACGCAGTCCGCGCGCGCTCGTAGATGGCGCGGCGCGTCTCTGGCGTCGATTGCGGCAAGCCCGCGATCGCTCTTGCAAGCAGCGGGTAATATTCAGCCATTTCGCGTTACGACCACTCTCAAGACCCTCGACCCTTACGCAACGCAATCCAGAAGCCCGCCGTCAAAACGACTCAGTCCTGAAAAGGATTGTGCACGAGGATCGTATCATCACGCTCGGGGCTCGTCGAAAGCAAGGCCACCGGAGCTTCGATCAGTTCTTCGATACGCCGCACGTATTTGATTGCCTGCGCCGGCAGATCTGCCCAGGACCGGGCCCCGGCCGTGGTGCCTTCCCAACCCGCGATGGTCTCGTAGACCGGCACGACGCGGGCCTGGGCGGCCTGGCTCGCCGGCAAGCGGTCGATCCGCTCGCCATCCAGCAGGTAATGCGTGCAGACCTTGATCTCGTCGAAGCCGTCGAGAATGTCGAGCTTGGTGAGCGCGATGCCGTCGATGCCCGACGTCTTCACGGTCTGGCGCACCAGCACGGCGTCGAACCAGCCGCAGCGGCGGGCGCGGCCCGTCACGGTGCCGAATTCGTGACCGCGCTCGCCGATGCGGGCGCCGATCTCGTCGTTGAGTTCCGTCGGGAACGGACCGCCGCCGACGCGCGTCGTGTAGGCCTTGGCGATGCCCAGCACATAGCCGATGGCGCGGGGGCCGACGCCCGAACCGGTCGCCGCATTGGCGGCCGTCGTGTTGGACGAGGTGACGAACGGATAGGTGCCGTGATCGACGTCGAGCAGCGCGCCCTGCGCGCCCTCGAACAGGATGCGCTTGCCTTGCCGGCGCATGGCGTCGAGCAGCTCCCAGGTCGCCGCCATGTAGGGCAGCACCTGCGGCGCGACGGCGAGAAGTTCCTCGCGCAGAGCGCTGGCTTCGATTTCCGGCAGGCCGAGGCCGCGGCGCAGCGGATTGTGATGCGCAAGCAGGCGGCCGATCTTGTCGTTCAGCGTATCGGGTTCGGCGAGATCCATGACGCGCACGGAGCGGCGGCCGACCTTGTCCTCGTAGGCCGGGCCGATGCCGCGCATCGTCGTGCCGATCTTGGTGCCCGACGTGGACGCGGATTCGCGATGCGCGTCGAGTTCGCGATGGATGGACAGGATGAGCGGCGCGTTTTCGGCGAGCTTCAGATTATGCGGACCGACATCGACGCCCTGCGCGCGGAGCTGGCCGATCTCCTTCACGAGATGATGCGGGTCGACGACGACGCCGTTGCCGATCACCGAAATCTTGTTCTCGCGCACGATGCCCGAGGGCAGCAGCGACAGCTTGTAGACCTTGCCGTCGATGACGAGCGTATGGCCGGCGTTATGGCCGCCCTGGAACCGGACGACGACATCCGCCTCGATCGACAGCCAGTCGACGACCTTGCCTTTACCCTCATCGCCCCACTGGGCGCCGACGACAACCACATTCGCCATGATCGATTTCGCTCTTAGGTCCGCGCGCAAGCGCCGCGCAGACGATGCCGCGCACAAGCAAAAACCCCGGCACAAAGGCCGGGGCTCATTGCGGGAATGGATTACCCAATCGCGCCGCCGGAGGCAAGGCAAAGGAATCGAACCGCTGGCCGAGCTTGCCAAATCAGGCCGGGTTCGGCACTTCGGGGCCTCAACCCGGGAAGCCCGCCGTGCCAGATGACGTCCAGACGCCCGTTCAGGTCCAGCGCAAGGCCTGGGTCATCCTTCTGCTCACCGCCCTGTTCTGGGGCGGCAATGTGGTGGCCTCCCGCCTTGCGGTCGGGGAAGTCTCGCCCATGGCCATGGTGACGATTCGCTGGGGCAGCGTCGCGCTCGTGATGCTGGCCGTGTGCTGGCGCGATTGCGTGCGCGACTGGCCGGTGCTGCGCGCCCACTGGCTGCGCGTGACGTTGATGGGGTTCTTCGGATTCACCGTCTACCAGGTGCTTTATTTCGGCGCCGCGCATGCGACCAGCGGCGTGCATCTGGCGATCCTGCAGGGCGTCGCGCCCGCCTTCATCTTCGCCGGCGCGCGGATTTTCTACGGCACGCCGATCGGCCTCGTGCGCGGCATCGGCCTCGCGCTCACGATGCTGGCCGTGGCCGTCGTCGCGACGCGCGGCGAACCGCAGCACCTGATCGGCATGGAGCTGAACATCGGCGACGTCGCCATGCTGGTCGCCTCGGTGAGTTATGCGGCCTACACGGTGGCGTTGCGCAAGCGCCCCAACGTTTCCGCGCTGGCGTTCTTCACGGCGCTGGCGACAGTGGCGGCGCTGACCTCGCTGCCGCTGCTGGCGGGTGAAATGATCCTCGGGCAAGTGCAATGGCCGACGCCGAAAGGCTGGCTGTCGATGGCCTACATCATCATCTTTCCGTCGCTGCTGGCGCAGCTCTTCTTCATCCGCGGCGTCGCAATGATCGGCCCCGGCCGCGCAAGCCTCTTCTACAATCTCGTGCCGGTGCTCGGCGCCATCATGGCGGTGACGCTGCTGGGAGAGCCCTTCGCGCCCTATCACGCCGCAGGACTGGCGCTGGCGCTAGGCGGCGTGCTGATCGCCGAGGTGTTTGGCGGACGGAGGTTCTGAACCCGTCATCGTGAGGAGCGAAGCGACGTGGCAATCCGGAAGCCTCACGCGGGGCCTCTGGATTGCTTCGCTGCGCTCGCAATGACGATCCGATCGCTCTCGGACTTCGCTGCAAGAATCGCTCAGTTAAGCCGTCAGCATCATCACCCGCACCTTCATACGAGTTCTACGCGCAGACGACGACCGACCGCTTTGGCGGCGCGTTGAAGCGTGTCCAGAGTCACTCCACCATGATCGGGGTCGAGCAAACGGTCGAGTTGCGCGCGGCTCGTTTGAAGTCGCTCCGCCATGCTGGTTTTTGTGATGCCGAGACGTTTCATCTCCGCCGCGATCTGTTCAGCAATCACGCCCTTGATAGCGGCTGCCGTGACCTCTTCCTGAATTCCTTCTTCCTCAAGCCAGCTTTCGAAGCTTGAACCGAGGGTAGCTTTTCGCATGCTGCTCATTTCAGCTCTCTCCACCGCTCGCGCGCCAGCCGGAGTTCCGCGTCGGGCGCGGCCTGCGACTTCTTGAAGAACGCATGCAACGCCACGAGCACGCCGCTTGCGAAACCGAACAGGATCCGGACTTCCCGTCGACCGGGGAGTGACGTGCGCACCTCCCAAAGCCCTTCCCCGAGCGACCGGCAGAGCGGCAGCCCGACGGGCCAACGATATTGAACCTTGGCGATGTCGCGACCGACGATCTTCTTGTCGTCGACATCAAGCGCACGCAGCCAATCGCGTACAGGTTCTTTACCGCCCGGAGACCGCCAAAAAAGAAGCGGAAGTGGCGCAAGTTCGATCGTCATGAAAGTACCAAAATAGATACGACGTCGCAATGGTCTAAAAAAGGCGCTGAAACCGGCGCCTTCGGAAACTAAATCTCGGCCTTCGCGACGGCAAACGCCCAGTCCAGCCAGCTGGTCAGCGCCTTGACGTCGCTCGTCTCGACCGTCGCGCCGCACCAGATGCGCAGGCCGGACGGCGCGTCGCGGTAGGAATCGATGTCGTAGGCGACGCCTTCCTTCTCGAGCAGCGCCGCCACCTTCTTTGCGAAGGCCGCCTGCTTCTCTTCCGACAAAGCCTTTACCGCCGGATCGACGATGCGCAGGCACACGCTGGTGTTGGACCGCGTGGCGGGATCGCGGGCGAGGAAGTCCACCCAATCGGTGCGCTCCGCCCAGTCGGCGATCGCCTTCAGATTGGCGTCGGCGCGCGCCATCAAACCGTCGAGCGAGCCGATGGATTTCGCCCAGTGCAGCGCGTCGAGATAATCCTCGTTGCAGAGCATCGACGGCGTGTTGATCGTGTCGCCGACGAAGATGCCTTCGATCAGCTTGCCGTTGTTGGTCAGCCGGAAAATCTTCGGCATCGGCCATGCGGGCGCGTAGCTCTCCAGCCGCTCCACAGCGCGCGGCGAGAGGATCAGCATGCCGTGCGCCGCCTCGCCGCCCAACACCTTCTGCCACGAGAAGGTGATGACATCGAGCTTGGGCCAGTCGAGCCGCTGCGCGAAGGCCGCCGAGGTCGCGTCGCAGATCGTCAGACCCTGGCGGTCGGCCGGAATGAAATCGCCGTTGGGCACGCGTACGCCCGACGTCGTGCCGTTCCAGGTGAAGACGACATCGCGGTCGAAGTCGATGCCGTTCAGGTCCGGCAACTCGCCATACGGCGCCTTGATGATGCGCGCGTCCGAAAGCTTCAGCTGCTTCTGGACGTCGGTGACCCAGGTCTCGCCGAAACTTTCCCACGCGACCATGTCGACGCCGCGCGCGCCGAGCAGCGACCACATCGCCATCTCGACCGCCCCGGTATCGGACGCCGGCACGATGCCAATGCGATAATCGGCCGGCACCTGCAGGATCTCGCGGGTGAGGTCGATGGAGGCCTGCAGCTTCGCCTTGCCGATCGGCGCACGATGCGAGCGGCCGAGCGGCGCATCCGAGAGGGCGGCCGGCGTCCAGCCCGGGCGCTTGGCGCAGGGGCCGGAAGAAAAATTCGGATTGGCCGTCCGCACGGAAGGCTTTTCAAACGTCGCCATCGCTCGTCCTCTCGAAACTGTCCCGTGCCTATGCGCCACGGGATGAGAGGTCAAGAGAGCGCGCTCACTCCGCCGCGACGGAATCCGGAACGCGGCGCAGCGCGTCGCAGACGCTGTCGACGGCCGCCTCGACCAGCGCGCGATCCTCCCCCTCGCCCATCACGCGGATGAGCGGCTCGGTGCCGGACGGCCGGATGACGAGGCGCCCGGTGGCGCCAAGCGAGGCCTCCGCGTCCACGATGGCCGCCTGCACCTGCTTGTCGGCGAGCGGCTTGCCGCCCGAGAAGCGCACGTTCTTGAGGAACTGCGGATAGGGATCGAAACGGTGGCAGATCTCGCTGACCGGCTTGCCCTGCCGCTTCACCACGGCAAGGATCTGCAAGGCGGCGACGAGCCCGTCGCCCGTCGTCGTATGGTCGGACAGGATGATGTGGCCCGACTGCTCGCCACCCAGATTGTAGCCATCCTCGCGCATGCGCTCGAGCACGTAACGATCGCCGACCGCCGTGCGAATGAGCGACAGGCCGAGCGTTTCAAGATGCTTCTCGAGGCCGAGGTTGGACATGATCGTCGCGACGACGCCCGGCTTCGACAAGAGCCCGTCCTGCAACAGGCTTTCGGCGATCACCGCCATCAGCTGGTCGCCGTCGACGAGATGGCCGCGTTCGTCCACGATCAGCACGCGGTCGGCGTCGCCGTCGAGCGCAATGCCGATGTCGGCGCGCACTTCGTGCACCTTCTCGATCAGCCGTTGCGGCGCTGTCGAGCCGACTTCATGATTGATGTTGAAACCGTCCGGCTCGACGCCGATGGCGAAGACTTCCGCGCCGAGTTCCCAAAGCGCTTCGGGCGCCGCCTTGTAGCCGGCGCCATTGGCGCAATCGACGACGATGCGCAGCCCTTCCAGCGAGAGGTTGCGCGGCAGCGTGCGCTTGGCGAATTCGATGTAGCGCGCGCGCACGTCGTCGACACGCCGCGCCCGGCCCAGCTTGCGCGAGGAAGCGAGTTGCGGGCCGAGATCGGAATCGAGCAGCTTCTCGATTTCCGCCTCGACCTCGTCGGAGAGCTTGAAACCGTCGGGGCCGAAAAGCTTGATGCCATTGTCGGCATAAGGATTATGCGAGGCCGAGATCATCACGCCGACATCGGCGCGCATGGAGCGCGTCAGCATGGCCACCGCCGGCGTCGGCACCGGGCCGAGCAGGAGCACGTCCATGCCCACCGAGGTAAAGCCCCCCACCATGGCGTATTCGATCATGTAGCCCGACAGGCGCGTGTCCTTGCCGATCACCACGCGATGGCGATAATCGCCGCGCTGGAAGGCGAGCCCGGTCGCCTGCCCCACCTTCATGGCGAGTTCGGGCGTGATCAGGCCATTGGCCTTGCCGCGAATGCCGTCGGTGCCGAAATATTTGCGTCCCATAGCGGTCCCTGCAGGTGTGGCGCACCAAGAGCCCAAGGCTCCCGCGGGTGTCAAGCCTGACCAATCGTAAGATCTACCGCCCAATTCCCCAAGAATTTGCTTAACATGCAGACGATTCGGGCGGGTTCAAACACATAAAACGAGGCGTCATGCGCATTTACCACAACCCAAACTGCGGCACCTCCCGGACGGTGCTCGGCTTGATCCGTGAGGCCGGGATCGAGCCTGAAGTCTTCGAATATCTGAAGACGCCGCCGGACAAGGAGCATCTGACCGCCCTGTTCGCCAAGCTTGGCATGAGCCCGCGCGACATCCTGCGCCGCAAGGGAACGACGCTGGAGACGCTCGGCATGGACGAGGCCAAGATGTCGGACGCGGCGATCCTCGACGCCATCGTGACCCATCCGATCCTGCTCGAGCGTCCGATCGTCGTCGAAGGCGACGACGCTCGCATCTGCCGCCCCGCCGACCGGGTGAAACGCTTCCTCAGTGCAGAAGGTCGCTGACCGCCGGCAGGCTGAGCAGGACGGAAATCGCGATCAGCACGAAGGCCGCCGCCCGGTATTGCCTGTCGTTCGTCCCGCGGAACACGCGTGAACCGAGCGACAGGCCTAGCGCATAGAGCGGCGCCGCGAGCGCCGCGTAGATCACTGTCTCGAGGGTGAACAGGCCACGCAGGTAATAGGCGGCGTCGGTCCCCAGCGCCGCAACCGCGTAATAGACCATGATGTTGGCGCGCACGACCGGGGCCGGGCTGCGGCTGCCGAGCCAATAGGCGATGATCGCCGGCCCCGACACGCCCGCGGCGGCTCCCAGCACACCGCCGACCAGCCCGACGCCGAAGGACACGACGGGAATCGGCTCGGCCTGGTAACGCCAGCCGGACGCCAGCACGCCGAGCATCGCCAGCACCATGACGCCCGTGCCCCAGCGGAGCGCCACGGGATCGACGTTGGCCAGGATCCACGCGCCGAATGGCGTCGCAATCCAGCTGCCGATCAGCATGGGCATGACCGCGCTCATGCTGGCGCGGCGGATCAGCTTCAGGCCGTAGGGCGTCGCCGTGCAGAAATCGACGAGATAGAAAACCGGAACGCCAAGCCGCGGCCCCAGCAGCGCCGACGCCATCGGGATGAAGATCAGCGCGCCGCCGAACCCGGAAAATCCGCGCACGATCCCGGCGATCAGCACGACGGCCGCCAGCAGCCACGTGCGAAAATGCGTCAGCATGTCGGCTAGGGCGGCGAGGGTCGCGCCGTCGGGCATGTCGTCTCCGGGACGGGGGTGGCGCCAAGCGCTGCTGGCGGGGCGGTCATTGGGGGGATAATCAGATTACATGACTTTGCAACCGATTCGCATTCTTGGCATCGACCCCGGCCTGCGCAACACCGGCTGGGGGATCGTCGATGCGCAAGGCTCGCGGCTGTCCTTCGTGGCCTGCGGCACCGTGCGGTCCGACGGAACGCTGACGCTGGCCGACAGGTTGCGGCAACTGCACGACGGGCTCGCGAGCATTGTCCATGCCCACATGCCCCACGAGGCGGCCGTGGAAGAAACCTTCGTCAACCGCGATCCGCAATCGACGCTGAAGCTCGGCCAGGCGCGCGGCATCGCGCTGCTGGTGCCCGCCCTCGCGGGCATCACGGTTGCGGAATACGCCGCCAATCTCGTGAAGAAGACCGTGGTGGGCGCCGGCCACGCCGAAAAGGCGCAGGTCGCCATGATGATCAAGGTGCTGCTGCCGCGCAGCGACGCCGCCTCTCCGGATGCGGCGGACGCGCTGGCTGTCGCCATCTGTCATTCGCAGCATCGCGGGTCGCGCCTGCTCGCGGCGCGCCTGTTGAAGGAAAAGGCGTGAGCGCCAGCGCCGGAGTGGACGCGCGGGCCGGCATCTGGGATCGTCCGACCCTGAACACGCAACGGAAGACAGCATGATCGGCAAGCTCAAGGGCGTCATCGATTCTTACGCCGACGACCACGTGATCCTCGACGTGCACGGCGTCGGCTATGTCGTGCAATGCTCCACGCGCACGCTGCAAAAGCTGCCGCGGCCCGGCGAAGCCGCGACGCTCGCCATCGAGACGCAGGTGCGTGAGGACGCCATTCGCCTGTTCGGTTTTTCCAGCGACGCCGAGCGCGACTGGTTTCGCCTGCTGCAATCCGTGCAGGGCGTCGGTTCGAAAGTCGCGCTCGCAATCCTCGGCATCCTGCCGCCCGGCGATCTCACCACCGCGATCGCC
>JAQGKM010000219.1 GCA_028290125.1 Hyphomicrobiales bacterium
GGCCCACCGGAATCTCCGACGTGTGCGCATGCATCGTGCCGTCGGTGAGCTGGAAGAACACGTTGCGCGAGCCCTTGCCGCGCGCGTTGAGTTCGTAAAGCTTGAAGCTCGTCAGGTCGTGGACGAAATTCGTCTCCCACACATTGATCGTCGCCGCGCCGCCGGTGCGCTCGTAGGTCGAATGCTCGCCCTCGCCCTCGAAGCGGTTGGCCGCGCCGACGCGCTCCGGGAAGACGAACGGGTTGGCGAAGATGAAACCGAGATTGTGGTAATGGTTGATCGCCAGCGGCGCATCGTTGGTGCACGACAGCCGCGCGCTTTCACGGCCCGACGAATTGAAGATCTGGTATTCGCAATTGAGCGGGATCGAGAACAGCGCCTTCGGGCCCCATTCGAACGTCTGCTTCACGCCGTTGGGCAGCCACACGATCGTCGAGCCGAACCCCGAGAGCACGTAGAACAACGCTTCATACAGGTGCTTCACCGGCGCGGTCTTGCGGCCCGCCTCCACTTCCAGCACGTAATTGGCGACGAAATCTCCGCGCCCGTGCGTATGCGCGAAACAGCCGCGCGCGTCGTAGCGGTCCCAGCGTTCGGTTGGCAGCGCCAGAAGGTCATGGCCGAAATCGAGATGGACCGGGATCCCCTCGCCCTTGGCGAAGGTCATGTAGGGATCGAGAAAGAACTTCGGCTGTTCTGGCGCCGCATCGGTCATCCGGGTTTCCTCCCAAATCTTTTGTTGCGCTTCGCCCGCGCACGCGCGCCACGACAAAGCCATTGATTCCGCGATAAACCCTAAGCCGGCGGCGAGCAAGGGCCGTTGCGCTCGAAACGGGATCGGCATGCAGGGCAAGGACGAGGAGCATCGGCTCCGCAATCGGGTGAACCTCGTGGCGGGCGTCTTTCTCGCCGGCCTGCTCGTGCTGGCCTTCTGGACGGTCAAACTCTTCGTCGATCAGGAGAAGCTGCAGCGCTGCCTCGACAGCCGCCGCACCAACTGCTTCGAGGTCGAGCAGCGCCCCCAGGGAGAAATCCGCCTTCCCGCCCATTGACGGGGCGCCTGCGCGGGCAGACACTTTTGCGATTGGACCGCCGGGACACACATGGCGGCTATCGGGGAGGTTGTTCCATGCGCAGGATTCCGCACGCGCTCGCGGGGGCCACGGCCCTCATCGCCATTCTGTCATTTGCGCCAGCCTACGCCGCGACGGTGCTCGAAGGCTCGGTGCGCGCGCCCGAAGGCGCGCTGGAGGGCGTGCTGGTCAGCGCCAAGGGCGCAGGCTCCAACGTCACGACGACCGTCGTCAGCGACGCGCAGGGGCATTACCGCTTCCCCGACGGGCGGCTCGCGGCCGGCGATTACGCGATCTCGATCCGCGCCATCGGCTACGACCTCGCAAGCCAAGCCCACGTGACATTGGCGGACGGCGCCAAGCCGTTCGACATCACGCTCGCCCCGACGAAGGATCTCGGCGCGCAGATGACTAACGCCGAGTGGATCATGTCCATGCCCGGCGACGAGAAGCTGAAGGATTTCCTGACCGATTGCACCGGCTGCCACACGCTGCACCGCGTCGTCGGCTCGGAATATACGGCGGAGGATTTCCCCGACATCTTCAAGCGCATGGGCGGCTACTCGCCCGGCTCGACCTCTGAAAACCCGCAGCCGCTGCTGCCCGGCCCGCGCGGCGAGCGCCCGCGCGTCAATGCGGCGATCATGAAGCCCGCCGCCGAACTGCTGGCGCGCGCCAATCTCTCGGGTGAGAAGGCTCATTCCTACGCGCTGAAGACGCTGCCGCGTCCCAAGGGCCGCGCCACCAAGGTGGTCATCACCGAATATGATCTGCCACGCCGGCAGGCCCAGCCGCACGATGTCATCGTCACCAAAGACGGACAGGTCTGGTTCTCGGACTTCGCCGCGCAATTTGTCGGCACGCTCGATCCGAAGACCGGCAAGGCGACCGATTTCCCGATCCCGACCCTGAAGCCCGAACAGCCCAAGGGCTCGCTGCAGATCGACGCCGATGCGGACGGCAACCTCTGGGTCGCGATGATGTACCAGGCGGGCGTCACCAAGTTCGATCCGAAGACCAAGCAGGCGACGGCCTATCCGATCCCGAAGGAATGGCAGAGCCCGTCGACACAGGAATCCATGGTCGCGCCGATGTCGTCGCATGTCGACGGCAAGGTGTGGACCAACAACCAGGAGACCCACAGCCTCTACCGGCTCGACACCAAGACCGGCCAGTACGAGGACATGGGCGAGCCCAAGGACGCCAACGGCAAGTCGATCAACGGTTACGGCATCCCGGTCGACAAGGACAACAACGTCTACCTGCTTGAGTTCGGCAACACGCGCGTCGGCAAGTTCGATGCGGCGGCCAAGATGCTGACGACCTACCCGACCCCCAGCCTGCGCTCGCGTCCGCGCCGCGGCAAGGTGGACGAACAGGGCCGCCTCTGGTTCGCCGAATATGCCGCCAATGCGATCGGCATGTTCGACCCGAAGACCGGCGCGATGACCGAGTACCGCCTGCCGACGCCGTGGAGCAATCCCTACGACGCGGCCTACGCCAAGGGCGAGGCGTGGACCGGCTCGATGAGCAACGACCAGGTCGCGCGGCTCGACGTCGCCAGCGGCGAATTCGTGGAGTACCTGCTGCCGCGCTCGACCAACATCCGCCGCGTGTTTCTGGACGACAGCGGCGCCAAGCCCGTGCTGTGGATCGGCTCGAACCACGGCGGCTCGGTGATCAAGGTGGAGCCGCAGGATTAGCGAAGCGGCTGCGCAGGTGCGCGGCCCGCTTCTCCCTTTGGGAGAAGCTGTCGGCGGAGCCGACTGATGAGGGGTTACGGCGTTGACCGCTTGAGAGGTCGTAACCCCTCACCCCGGCTCGGGGCGTCGCCCCGAGTCCGCCCTCTCCCTTTAGGAGAGGGTGTTACCCCCGCCCGATCTCTTTAATCACCGCCTGCGTGAACGCCTGCGTGCCCAGCGTCCCGCCGAGATCTCGCGTGCGGGTTTCCACCCTGGCGATCGTGTGGTCGAGCGCCGTCTCGATGGCGCGGCCGGCCTCCGCGCATTCGGGCCGACCCGTGCGCGCGGAAAGCCAGATCAGCAGCATGGCGGCCGACGCAATGAGCGAGAACGGATTGGCGA
>JAQGKM010000240.1 GCA_028290125.1 Hyphomicrobiales bacterium
GCACTGGACGATCTGGTAGAGAGCGTCTGGAGGTGGCATCGACAAGCTGGTCAGACGAGATGCTTTGGACTCCGAGCTGCTTCAATACATCGAGTTGGCGTTTGAATGACTCGATCGTGTTGCTGAATGGGCTATCCAGCTCTTCGTCGCGTGCAAGGATCCGATGATACATGAGCACCGGGACTCTTCCGATCGCTGGCAATGTTTCGCCGACGGATCTTGCGGAGCTGGTCTGTGGCAGCCGTACGTCTGACGGCGCCAGGATCGGCGTCGTCATCGAGCGCAGAGACTCGTGGTAAGCGCGCTTGATCGACGTTTTGAAGACCTGCTTGCGGTCGCCTCGACCTCCCGACGACGCGAAGGATTTCCACGCAGCAAGTATAAGCATGCGTGCGAGCTTTCCCTTTCCGGACAATCCGTGAGCAGATACCAGCAACTTCCGAAGGGCCGGACCGGGCGCGGCCTCCAGCGCGTCGCCAAGACTGACCGCAAAGAGTGCAGGCAGTTCGACGATGGCGACAGGCAAGCCATCATCCGTGATCCTGACGATGGCAGCGTCCGCGCCCTCAGGTAGTTTCATCGGTCGCGGGCGCCGCATCTCGAAGACACCGCAATGAATGGGCCCCAAGCTGCACACATCGTCAGCTGAGAGGCCCGGCGCCATGAGGCGCGCAAAGCTTGCGAAGAGCGCGCGACGGGCGCCGTGATCCGACATACGTTCGATGGTGGTGAAGACTTCGTCGACGGCTGGCAGCCAGGCGTCCTTGTGCGGCCACAGATCACGCACGCCCACGAGGTGAAATTTCTCGATGAGTCCCTGAATGGTGAGTCGGGCTAAATCACCCTCGAAGCGAAGAATTCTGCCACCGGGGCGAAGGGCGTCTGCTAAGGCGGAGACGGATGCCGCGTCATCCGATCGGGACGCAACGCGGCAGAATTCCTCGAAGTCTTCCAGGCTCGATGGTTCGGGGATCATAGTCATCAAAGATCACGAAGCATCGCATGCACGCGGAACATGATTGCATCGACATCCGCCGTAACTTCCGGTGGAGCCGGCACTGGACCGGTGTATTCGATCCTTCCGTACTTGACGCCGAGCAGCGACGTCAGCATCTCGAATGAGACATGATGGCCATTGTCAGGCATGAATTCCAGAAAGGTCGAGCCTGGTGTCGCGAAAACGAGGTTCGTGCATCCGGCGCCATGCGGCGCGAGGATCATGCGGGCGCTTGCAAAGACACGCGCTTGTTCGGCCACGCTGAGAGCGCCGAGAACGACGCGCTCAAAACCGAGCGGCTCGAGGCGCGCAAACAGGTCCTCTTCATTGACGACCCGTCGGCGCGCCGCATCGTTTCTCGACAAGTATATCAAACGGTGAGGCGCCAGGTTCGCATCCGCGTGCAAGAAGCGTTCGCGCAGGAATCCGATTGTCTCGGGAACAATCGTACAGAACGCCTCCGGCAGCGATGGTACGATGAGGCGCTCCACCTCCAATTGTGCATCGGGATCGACCGACAACAACCGATCGGCGCCGACACCAATCGTCGAAAGCGTTTCGCGTTGGAAAGGAAGCTCCGCGTTGACGATCAAGCGATGCGGAAGAACGCCAGCACGCTCCAGCAGATGAATCCTCGGCAAGATGTCGATCATCCAGTGCCAATAATTGCGCGGGAATACGGACGCGATGACCGCCGCCTCGCCTTCGATCCGCGTCACCTTTGGCAACAAAGGCCGCTTGAGTGCCGGGTGGCGCCAATCTGGAAGTGCGATAGCGATGGAAACGTCCGACAGGATGCGATGTTCGGGCGTGATCACAACCCCCTCGCCGCCAAGAACGCGTCCGTTGGGTATGGCCAGAATAAACGTCTCGGGTGCAAGGAAGCTGCTTGGTGGAGTTCCGAATTGCAACGAGCGCGCCTGGCCCAGCACCGTGTAGTCTGCACCCGTCCGCGCTGCGAAAGCCCTCGAGTCATCCATGCCCTTGAGGGGCGCCCTGCTACCCAGCCAAGGGTAAAGCGCGATACCGCTCGCGCGCAGCGCGCTGGAACGCGATCTACGCAGAACAAGGCCTACATGGCCCCGGAGCGTTCTGAATACCTTGCGGGATGCATCAGGGACTCGCAAACGGCGTAACTTTCCAGATCGTGCTTAAACCAGCCGGCGTCGTGAGAAGCGCAACGCAATTTCGATCTTCGACCGCGCCTCCCGCCTCGTCAAGATTGAAGGCGCTTGGCGTGTTGGCTTGGTAAAGGGTAGCTGGGGCAAATATATTTGCGAAGTCCAGCTTGTGCGAGCAAGGCTGAAATGCATCGACTTACTTATTTTCCATGACGCAGCAGGACCGTGCTGAACTCATTCTCGGGATTGTCCAGGCAAGGACCGTCGCGCCTGTAGACGCAAATGTCACCCCAACATTGCGAAAGTGAAAAGTCAGTCGGCGCTGCACGGTAGTTCTGCAGGATCGCATAATTGAAGGCGGCCCAGATGATGGCAACGCGCGCGGCTTCGGGCTCTACGAGTGTTTCCTGTTCGTAAATATAAATCGGTGCGTCGTGATGGAAATGCGAGTAGCCGCCGCTCGCGAACCACGGCGCACCGATCAAAGCGAGTCCGCAAACATCATCTCGATCCGAAACAGCGAGTTGAGCCATGCGGAGATGCGAGGACTCAGATTGAAACGGATCGGGCAACGTTTGTTGATTGAACAACGCCAATTCGCTCTTCAAGCGCGACGATTCTCCAGAAGCCGTGAGCAGGCTGAGCGAAATGACCGCAAGCATTCCGAAGATGCGCGTCCTTGAAACGGTCCATG
>JAQGKM010000248.1 GCA_028290125.1 Hyphomicrobiales bacterium
GACGGCCTCACGATCGGCATCGTGCAGCAGACCAATGTCACCAGCCAGATCACGGAAGCGGAAGTCGCCGGCAAGTACGATGTCACCAAGTGGCAGTGGATCGGCAACATGGCGCCTTTGCGCAACATGCTCGGCGTCTGGCACACTGCGCCTGCGCAAACGCTCGACGACGCCAAGAAGATCGAGACGATCATCGGCGCGACCGGGCGCAATTCGCCGACCTATACGGTGCCGGCTGCGCTCAACCAGCTGATCGGCACGAAATACAAGATCGTGCTGGGCTACAACGGGACGGCGGATCTCAACCTCGCGATGGAGCGTGGCGAAATCCAGGGCAGGGGTGCTAACTGGATCAGCGTCGTCATCGCCGCGCCTCAGTACATCGCCGACAAGAAGTTCAAGCCGCTGGTGGTCGATGGCCTGACGCGCGACCCGACCCTGCCGGAGGTGCCGACGCTCGTCGAACTCGCGCAGGGCGACAACGAGAAGGCGGCCGTGCGGTTGATCTCCGCCTCCGGGCAATTTGCGCGCGCCTTCTTCTTCCCGCCGGGCGTGCCCGCCGACCGCGTCGCCGTGCTACGCCGGGCCTTTGACGAGACCATGCTCGACAAGGACTTTCTGGCCGAAGCACAGAAGCTCAAGATGGAAATCGAGCCGACCGACGGCGCCTCGCTTGACAAGACCGCCCGGGAGATTATCGCCTCACCGGCATCTGCGGTCGCGCTGGCCAAGCAGCTGATCGGCAGCAACTGACACATCGAGAGGTCGCAACCCATGTATCCTTCCGCTGGCCCCGTGCGGCTGAAAACGAACCTCGCCGATTCCGCCTTCACGAAAGCGCTGAAGGACGGCGCAGTCTCGTCGCCGCTGGTCTCGTTCGAATTCGCCGGACCCAAGACCGCCAACCAGGGTTTCAAGCCCATGGTGCGCGAGAGCGTCTTCGAGGCGGGCGAGCTGGCGCTGGTGACCTATCTGCAGGCCAAGAGCTACGGCAAGCCATACGTGCTGTTGCCGGTGCCCATCGTCAGCCGCTTCCAGCATCACACGATCGGCTTCGCACCGAAGTTCGGCCAGCTGTCGCCCAAGGACATCGAGGGCAAGCGCGTGGGCGTGCGCACCTATTCGCAAACCACGGGCCTGTGGGTGCGCGGCATCCTGCAGCATGATTTCGGCGTCGATCTCTCGGGCATCACCTGGGTCACGGCGGAAGACGGACATCTCGCCGAATATGAAGACCCGGCCAATTGCGTGCGCAAGCCCGAGGGTGAGACCATCGACGGCCTGCTGCTGAAGGGCGAGGTGTCGGCGGCCATTCTGGGCGACACGCTGCCCGAGGGCGTGTCGCCGCTGATCCCCGAGCCGCACGATGTCGCGCGCGCCTGGCAGGCCCGCACCGGCATGTTCCCGATCAACCACATGTTCGTGGTGCGCGAGGAATTGTCGCGTGAGCGGCCCGACGTGGTGCGCGAAATCTATCGCGTGATCGCCGAGAGCAACGCCGCCGCGCCCGAAGCCGCGCGCAAGGAAAGCGCGCCGTTCGGAGTCGAAGCCAATCGCAAGGCCATCCAGACGGCGATCGACTGGTCGCTCGAACAGAAGCTCATCCCGCGCCGGCTTGAAGTGGATGAGTTGTTCGACGACGTGACGCGCGTGCTGGGAGCATAGTTTCTCCCTTCTCCCGCACGGGCGGGAGAAGGTGGCATGCGAAGCATGACGGATGAGGGCAGTTCGATTGCGCAACGGCGCACGCCCTCACCCCGGCTCACGCTTCGCGCGAGTCCGCCCTCTCCCGCCAGCGGGAGAGGGGTGGCGTGATCCGTCCTTTTGCCAAATAATGTAACCTTCTCGTTGCGGAGAGGCGTTGCATGTCCATCATCCTGAGCGATTTCGTGCGTGGTCTCCCGAAGGCCGAGCTTCACCTGCACATCGAGGGGACGCTGGAGCCGGAGCTGATGTTCGAGCTGGCGACGCGCAATGGCGTGACCCTGCCGTTCGCCGACATCGAAGCCGTGCGTCGCGCTTACGACTTTTCGAACTTGCAGGATTTCCTCGACCTCTATTACGCCGGCGCGGCGGTGCTGCTCACCGAGCGTGACTTCCATGATCTCGCCATGGCGTATTTCCGCCGGCTCCATGCCGACGGCGGCGTGCATGCCGAAATCTTCTTCGACCCGCAGACCCATACCGAGCGCGGCGTGCCGTTCGCCGTCGTGATGAACGGACTGCTTTCGGCCATCGATGAAGCGCAGCGCACGCTCGGCGTCTCGTGCGGGCTGATCATGTCTTTCCTGCGTCATCTCTCCGAGGAACAGGCGTTCGACACGTTGCGCGAGGCCGAGCCGTGGCTCGACCGCTTCATGGGGGTCGGCCTCGACTCATCAGAGATGGGCCATCCGCCGTCAAAATTCGCCCGCGTGTTCGAGGAGGTTCGGCGGCGTGGCCTGAAGGTGCTGGCGCATGCGGGCGAGGAGGGGCCGCCGGACTATGTGCGCGAGGCGCTCGACATCCTGCACGTCGATCGCATCGACCATGGTAACCGCGCGATGGAGGATCCGGCGCTGGTGAAGCGGCTGGCGGACATGGGCATGACGCTCACAGTCTGCCCGCTGTCCAACCTCAAGCTCTGTGTGGTGCGCGACCTGCGCGATCATCCGATGAAGCGGATGCTGGACGCCGGCTTGCATGCGACGATCAACTCGGACGATCCGGCTTACTTCGGTGGCTATCTGCTCGCCAACTACGTCGACACGGCGAAAGCCGTCGAGCTGACGCGCGACGATCTCGTTCAGCTCGCGCGCAATTCGTTTTCCGGCTCTTTCCTGCCGCAGAACGAGAAGTCGCGACATCTCGCCGAAATCGACGCCTATGCGGCGCGTTATCCGGGCGCCCTGAGGTAGCTCACGCGGGCAATCTGTAGGACGACACCAGTCCGTCCTCGCCCGCCTGTGCGAGGCGGCGCGTCAGGCGCGTGAGCAGGCCTGTCAGTTCCGCATGGTCGGCGCTGCCGAGCGCGGGACCGGGCGCCCGCGTGCGCGCGCAGGCGATCAGGCCGCGGCGGCGGAACACCTCCTTGCGGATCGCAAGGCCGATGCCCGCCTGCCATTCGTGCCGGATGAGCGGCAGGAAGATGTCGTAGAGGTTTTCGCTCGCGTCGGCGTCGCCCGCGAAGAAGCGGCGGCAGACTTCGATCAGCATCTCGGGGAAAGCGACGCCGGTATTGGCGCCGTCGGCGCCGCGCGCAAGTTCCTGCGGCAGATGCAGGCCGCTGTTGCCGACGAGAATGCTGACGCGGCGGCGTCCGCCGTCCGACTCCTGCGCGCGCAGGCGCGACAGCTTGCGCAGGCCCGAGCCCTCTTCGTGCTTGACGATCTGCACAGTGCCCACACGCTCGACGATGCGCCCGATGGTGGCGGCCGACATGTACACGCCCGTGGCCTGCGGGTGATCCTGCAGGGCGATGGGCACGTCTGCGCCGATCAGCGCCGCGACAGACTCGTAATAGGCGAGGATCTGGTCCTCGGTTTTCAGATTGCCGGCCGGCGCGACCATGACGCCCGACGCCCCGGCGTCCATGGCGGCGGCGACGAAGCTTTTCATGTCGTCGAAACCGGTCTGGCTCGCGCCCGCGATCAGGCGCAGACGTCCATTTGCGCGGCGCGTTACGCGTGTCACCAAGGCAAGAGATTCCGCCGTCGTGAGCTTGCTGGCTTCACCCAGAATGCCGAGCAGGGTCACGCCTGGCACGCCGATGTCGATGAAGAAATCCGTCAGCCGGTCCATGCTGTCGAAGTCGATGGCGCCATTGTCGAGAAAAGGCGTCACGGAAATCGGATAGACGCCGCGGGCGGAGGAATCGATCAGGCTCATCTGTCAGGCTCGCATGTCTGGGTGCCGCGCGAGCATATCGCTCTTTTGCGCGACCCAGGCAATGCGCAGAGCGGGCGGCGCGTGCACAGCGCCGCCGCTTTGGGTCAGGCGGTGGCCGCAATGGCCTCGTCGGCTCCGTTCTTTACGATATCGGAGAGCCTGCCGATTTCATCCGTGTAATCCTGCGCCGTCTGTTGCATCCAGCCGGCGTGCAGTTGAATGAGTTCAGGCATGTCGTGCGCCGCGACGAGCTTGGTGATGAAGGCCTGGTTCTTGGCGAGACGTTCGTTGACGAACCCGGCCATCTCGCGCTGGCATTCCGACGCGGCCGCCATCCAGTTCTGGCTCACCTTTGCGACCGGCTCCGCCAAAGCGCTCGGCCGGATCTCGGCGACGTTCGGGCCTGCCGCGGACGCGGGCTCTGGCGCCTTGACCATCGAGGTCAGAAATTGCCTCTGCATGTCGGCCATGTTCGACCAGAAAGCGAAGGGGTTCTGCGCGAGAGCCGCGGGCGCTGCATCCTGCGGATGCGCGCCCGGGACTGTGTCGGGACCGAATGATTTCTTCTGCGCCTGGGCCATTCTTCCTCTCCGGTGTTCAAGAATGAACTGCAAGCCTAGGGGAGTGGCGCCATCGCACATTGATCGAAATCATTCATGCGATCTTCGTTCGCAAACGGACGCGATTCAACCGCGTCGTTCGTGCTTACTGCGCCATGGTGAGGCCAGCGGCGTCGATGGCTTCCTTGTAGAGAGGCTTCTCGGCGGCGATGGTGGCCTCGAGCTCTGCCGGCGTCGAACCGATCGGCTTGATGCCGAGCGCGTCGAGACGGTCGACAATCTTGGGATCTTTCGACGCCGCGATGGTGGCGGCGGCGAGCTTGTCGACGATGTCCTGCGGTGTGTTCTTCGCGACCAGGAAGCCGTTCCACGACGATGTCTTGAAGCCCGGATAGGCCGCGGCGACGGCAGGCGTGTCGGGCAGTTGCTTCATGCGATCTTCCGTCGACACCGCGAGAATGCGAATGCGATCGTTCGTCATCTGCGACAGCAACTCGGAGGCATTGCCGAAATACATGTCCACGTCGCCGTTGAGCAGCGCGTTCATCGCCGGTCCGCCGCCCTGATAGGGCACGAAGACGAGTTCGAAACCGGCCTTCTTGGCGAGCAGCGCGGAGGTGAGATGGCCGATCGAACCCATGCCGGCCGACGAGACGTTCAGCTTGGTCTTACTGGCGCGCGCGTAGCCGAGGAACTCCTCGAAGGTCTTGACCGGCAGCGCCGAGCGCATGCCGAGCACGAAGGGACCGGCGCCGAGAATGCTCACCGCCTTGAAGTCAGCGTCGGGATTGTAGTTCACCTTCTGCAGCATCGGCAGGATGACCATCTGGGACGCTGTGGCGAAGAAGAGAGTGTAGCCGTCGGCCGGCGCCTTGGCGATCTGCGCTGCGGCGACCACGCCACCGGCCGTGGGCCGGTTCTCGACGATGAACGTCTCGCCGAAGCGCTTCGTCAGAAACTCCGAGGCGAGGCGCGCCATCGTGTCGGTGTTGCCGCCCGCCGGGAAGGGCACGACGACAGTGACATGGCGGTTCGGCCAGGCGGGCGCCGGTGTCTGCGCCTGTGCGAGGCTCGTGGCGAAAGCCAATGCGGCCGCGCCTGCGAGAAGGCGCTTCAATGTCAGCGTCGGGAAGTTCATGGCAGGCTCCGTCAATCTGGAATGGGTCGTGAAAAAGAATGCATGTTATGTGCCGCGAGGCCGAAGCAGACCTCAAGCTTTTGTGAATTTGGCGGCGATTTCGGCCCCGGTCATGAGGTCCGCGTATTTCTGCCCCATGTCGAAAAGATTGGCCTCGTGCGGCCCGAGCGCCCGGTCGCCGACGCAGTCCACCGCGACGATTGTTTTGAAATTGTGGCTGAGCGCATCCACGACAGTCGCGCGCACGCAGCCAGACGTTGTCGCGCCCGTGACGATCACCGTATCGACGCGACGCTTGACCAGCCAGCCTACGAGATCGGTGCCGAAGAAGGCCGAAGGCTGCGTCTTGCGCAGGACGTATTCGCCACGCGCCGGCGTCAGTTCGTCGACGACGGCGCTGGAGCGATGCTCTTCCGTGAGTATCTTCAGCCCCGGCGCCTTCAGGCAGAACACGCCTGCATCCGAGCCGTCGTCCGCATAGACAACGCGTGTGAAGCAGACCGGCACGCCCGCCTTGCGCGCCGCGTCCAGCAGCACGGCCGTGCGTTCGATGGCTTGCGGAATGTTGCCGCCGCCGAACAGGTCCGGATCATTGAAGCCGTTGACGAAGTCGACGATCAGCAGCGCCGGCTGCGCGCCGAAGCCGGAGCTGTTGCCGAAACCCTGCCGGCGATAGACGTCACTCTCGCTCATGGCGCCTCACACGATGCTGTTGGAGCGGCGGATGCCTTCGATCATGGCGACGCGCACCAGATAGGGGCGCAGTTTCGCCGGGTCGGCGACGATGGCGCGCAGCTCGTCATAAAACGCCTCGCGCGCAGCCGGATCCTTCTGCTCGATGTTTTTCTTGTTCTCGATCGTCTGGCGCTGCAGAAACTCCTGCGCGACGGTGCGCCGCTGGCGGTCGTAGAGATCGAGCAGGTCGTGGCTGCCATTGTCGAACCAGATCTTGCCCATCTTGTCGGCGAGGTTGAAGGCGTCGTGCAGGCCGAAGTTCATGCCCATGCCGCCGAGCGGATTGTTGATATGCGCGGCGTCGCCGGCGAGCAGCAACCGCCCGTCGCGATAGCTCGACGCGACGCGCTGGTGCACCTCGTAGAGATTGCGGTGGTGGATCGGGTAGTCGCTGTCCTTGGCGTTAAAACCCTGGATGCGCCGCTGCACGGAGGCTTCCTCGAACAGCTCCGCCTCGGTGGCGTCGCCGGCTGGAAACAGGATGCGCCAGAGACCCTAGCCGTCCGGGCCCGGCACCTTGACCAGGGCGCACCATTCGTCCGGATCGGCGATGTACTTGGTGATGGCGTAGCCGTGCTGGCCGAAGTCATATTTCGTGCTGAGCACGAGAAAGCGCTCGGGCCAGGTGAAGCCGTCGAAGGCGACGTTCATCGACTTGCGCACCTGGCTGCGGCCGCCGTCGCAGCCGATCATCCATGTGCCGCGGAAATCCTTGTCGCCGTCCGGCGTCTCGACGGTGGCGGTGACGCCGTCGGCATCCTGCACGATGCTTTTCACGCGGTGCGAGTTGAGGATCTCGTAATTCGAATAGGCCTTCAGCTTGTCGCGCAGGATGTGCGACAGGCGGTGCTGCTCGAGCATGACGCGGTAGGGATGGCGCGTGTCATCCTTCAGCGCGCCGAGATCGAAATCCGCGACGATGCCCGCCTTGCGGTCGCGGTATTGGTAGCGTCGGACGATCAGACCCTGTTCGAGCATGGTGGCGGTGACGCCGCTCTCCTCGAACATTTCCAGCGTCGGCGGATGGATCGTGCCTGCGCGCGGATCTTCGAAGATTGTGTCGCCGGCTTCGAACAGGGTGAAGGGAATGTTCAGCCGCGCAAGGTTGAGCGCCATCGTGTAGCCGACCGGTCCGGCGCCCGAAATCAGAATTCTGTCCGCGTTCATACTCGTGTCCAAACCTGTCATCAAAAGCGTTCAAGCAACCAGCCGCGACCATGAAATTTGTCGTTGATGCCCTGCGCGCGCAAGGCATGCCAGATGGTCGCGACATTGATCGGGATCACCGGCTTGTTCAACAGCTTCTCGAGCGTCGGGAAGATGTCTATCCCTGAGAGATTCGTGCCCGCCTGCACGATGCAATCGACATCGGCGCCGTCGAGCTGGCGCAGGATGGTGTCGATCACCTCATGGGGCGGCGTGTGGGCGATCGAGGTCGCGCTGTCGCATTTGAGACCAACGACCTTGGAGACCTCGTAGCCGGATTCCTCCAGGAAGCGACGCACCTGCACGTCGCCGACCGACTGGTAGGGCGTTAGCGCCGCCACCTTCTTGGCGCCGAATGCGTCGAGCGCCGCCGTCAGAGCCGCCGCGCCGCTGGTCAGACCGATCTCGGGGCCGATCACGTCGCGCAGCCGCGCCTCGAATTCGACATTGCCTTCCAGCCCGCCCCAGAAGGTCTCGGCCGACATGCCCATCATGATGTAGCTCGGCTCGCACGTCATGATGTCGCGCATGGAATACGGAATGGTCTCGCGGATCGCCTCGATGAAGGCGAGGAACATGTCATCGCTGGAGAGATCGGGCTGCGAGACGAAGAAGCGGGCGAAGTGCCAGGTCACGCCCTCGGGGATGATCCGCTGGCAATCATATTCCACCCCGATATTCGTGGAGGGGATGATGACCCCGATGCGTCCCCGCTTGCCGATCCACGGCTCCTGCGCCTTCATCCATGAAACTCCTTCAACCCATTGGCCCGCGCGCCTTGCAGCATTCGGGCCAGTCACGCGCGATCGCAGCGTGCGTAGTCAGACCTATCGCAGTTTCAGGCGCGGTCCAATGATCGACGGGAACCGATTTCGCGAGGCCGACGTTGAGAACAAAACAGCAACGGAGGCGCATCATCATGACGGACAATCCCAAGATCCACCCCGATCCCAATTCCAATACGGAGAAGAATCCGGACGATTGGGTGACGGGCGACGAGCCAATGACGGGCGCTCAGGCGTCCTATCTGCGCACGCTCTCGGAGCAGGCGAAAGCCGAGCCTCCGGGCGAAGACATGACCAAGGCGGAGGCATCGAAGCAGATCGATCAGCTGAAGCACAAGGTCGGGCTTGATTGAAGCTCGACTGCTTAGCAAAAGCAGCGCCTCGCCGGAAATCGCGCGCGACGGGCGAGGCGCATTCTGCCCTTCCGACGATCAGGCGCCGCTTGCGTCGCCTCGCAACAAACCCGATCATGTCGCAAAACAATCGGGAGGAGGGGACATGGCTTGGAATATCGTCGCCGGCATTGGCGCGGCTCTTACCATGGGGTTGGGGATCGCTTTTTCGGGATCCGCGCAGGCGCAGAGCAATCCGCGCTATGTCCAGTTCCAGCCATCGGCCACCAAGGGCGCGCTCTATGCGCCTGACACCGGACCAGCCTCCAACGTCGCCTTCCTGACGATCCACCGCACCTCGAACTTCATGAACATGATCGGCACGCGCGAGCTCGCCAAGCGCGGCTTCCTCGTGCTGGGCATGAACCCGCGCTCCGACAACAACGAGGCCATCGTTCATTTCGAGAATGTGGCGCTCGATATCCGGCAGGGCATTGAATACCTGCGCAAGCAGCCGGGCGTCACAAAAGTCATTCTCATCGGTTTCTCGGGCGGCGGCCCGGCCACGACCTTCTACCAGGCGACGGCCGAGAAGGGCGTCTCCTACTGCCAGGGGCCGAACAAGCTCACGCAATGCCCGGACTCGCTAAAGGATCTGCCGAAAGCCGACGGCATGTTGCTGCTCGACGCCCATCCGGGCAACAGCGTGAACGGGCTGCGCAGCCTCAACCCGGCGGTGCTGGACGAGGACGATCCCTCGAAGGTCGACGCCGCACTCGATCCGTTCGACACGAAGAACGGCTTCAACCCGAGCGGCCAGTCGACCTATGCGCCGGAGTTTCTCGACCGCTACTTCAAGGCGCAGGCGGCGCGCATGAATCGGCTTATCGACAAGGCCGTGGCGCTGCGCGCCGACATTGCGGCCGGCAAGGCGAAGACGACCGACGATGCGCCGTTCATCGTCTACCGCGGACGCGCCCGCCTGATGGACTTTTCGATGAGCGTGCATCCGGGCACGGTGCGGCCGCAGAAGCTGATCAAGAACGACGGCACGATCTCGACCGAGATCGTGCGCTCGGTCCGCGTCGGGCTTTCGCAGAACGCCAAGCTCGACCGGACGCTCGAGAACGGGACGCAGTTCCTGACCGTGGAATCCTTCCTCAGCGCCAACGCGATCCGCGCCAAGGACTCGATGGTCGACATCGACTGGTGCTCGAGCAACAATTCGACGCCTTGCGCTCTGCGCGAGATCAGCGTGCCGATGCTGATCGCCGCCATGGGCGGGCATTACTTCGTCGCCGACAACGAGATCCACTACGATGTCGCGGCGAGCCGGGACAAGGATTACGTCGTGATCGAAGGCGCCGTACATGGCCAGACGCCATGCGAGGCCTGCTCCAAGGTGACGGGGCAGTCCTACAGCAATGCGACGAAGAACCTGTACGACTATGTCGCGAAATGGGCGTCCGCCGATCGCTTCAAGTGATCGCAGCGCAGCGGGTCGTTCTGGCGCGACGGATTTTTTCGTCGCGCCGCGCTGGCCAGCCCTCGACATCCGCCTGGGCGTGACTAAGTACTGAGTCGGAGCTTCTTACGGAGGCGGTGCCGGTTTCTGCTGGCGGTAGAGGCCGACTGCACGTCCCTCCAAGAGCTCTGAAGCGCGCCTCGCCAGCCTGGCCGCCAGCCATGCTGCGAGGCGCGTAGTCTTTTATCCCCCGAAAACATCGCCGGCGGTCGTGCTTGCCAGCCGCGTCTGCGCGTCCCCGAGCAGCGTATCGACCTGCGACCGGATTTCGTCGATCCACGTCTGCGCCAAGGCGAGTTCCGCCGTGCGCGAAGCGAGTTCGGTTTCGAGTTCCTGGGTCTGGGCCTGAGCCGCGGCGCTTTGCGCTTCCGCCTGCTCGCGAACGATGCGCAACTCCTCGCGAAGCATTTCGGCTTCGGCGACGGCGTCGCCCGCCTGCTTGCGGAAGAACTCGACGCTGCGCACGGCCGCGTCGGTGATCGAGCGGTTGCGCTGCACGAGTTCGTCGATGGCGTTGGCGGCGCGCGTCACGACATCCATGGTTTCGTCGAGCGGCAGCGGCTCGTCATCCGCCGCTGGCGCCGCATGCGTCGCAACTGCGACGACCGGACGTTCGTCCTGCATCGTGTCGTGACCCGGGAAGTCCTGCGGCTGCGGCAGCGCGTCGTGCGGAGCGGAGTTCAGCACGTCACGCAAGGCGGCGTCGAGCGCGCGCATGTCGGGAAGCAAGGCGCTGTTTCTGTGTTCTTCTGGCATATCGGCTGACAAGGCGGCTCCTGATGGCCGGAAAGGCTTCGGGACGGTCGTCCCGACGAATCACTCACCACAGTATGGAAGACGCGGGCCTCGGTTCAAAGCGGTGCGGCAGCTTCATACAAGGCAGTTATGCGAGGCGACCCAGATGCTTCCGTCATTTTTGACACAGCGTTTGTTCGATCGGAAACCGACCGGAACTGGCGTCGCGCCCGCCGGTTTGATGCGTGCGCACTACGCGTCGGACATGCGGTGCATGTCCGTCATCACTTTCCTTCACTGACAGATCCTTGACTGGCCGCCCTTCGGGGCGGCCTTTTTCTTTTAAACTCATCTTAATTCAGCCATCCCTCTTGCACACATATGTGCTAGCTTAGCTGTGGTTAGAGGCGGCCTAGCGGCCGGTGGAGGATGTCGTGATGCGCGTTCCGCGTCTCCTTGTTTGTTTGGTCGCCCTTGTCGCGCTGTCGCAAGCCGGCATGGCGCAGACGCGGCGTGCTGCCGAACCCGC
>JAQGKM010000276.1 GCA_028290125.1 Hyphomicrobiales bacterium
GTCGGCACCTTCTTCCCCGACAACGAGAACGACATCGGCGGCGACGGCTTTCGCAAGACCTTCGATGTGAACGTGAACGGCGCGATCAATCTGATCGGCCCGCTGGTGCGCGCCATGAAGCCACGCCGCAAGGGGCAGATCGCGGTGAACGGATCGGTCGCGGGCTACGGCGGCCTGCCGCGCTCCATCGCTTACTCCGCCTCGAAGGCCGCGCTGATCGCCATGTGCGAGGCGATGAAGTTCGATCTCGACAAGCTCGGGATCACCATCCAGCTCGTCTCGCCGGGCTTCGTGAAGACGCCGCTGACAGCGAAAAACGAATTCCCGATGCCGTTCCTCATTCCGGTGGAAGAAGCCGGACAGCGCATCATGGAAGGCTTCAAGACTGGCGGTTTTGAGATTTCATTTCCCAAGCGCATGTCTTGGACGCTGAAGTTCCTGAACATGCTGCCCTACAGCGCCTATTTCGCGCTGGTGAAGAAAAGCACGGGGTTCTGACGGCAGGCGCCCGTGCGCTGGATTGCTTCGCTCCGCTCGCAATGACGGCATCGAGGTGGCGTGATCTCTATCAGCCGTGATTGCGAGCGGAGCGAAGCAATCCAGAGGCCGCTGGCGCGCGTCCTTCATCAATCCGCACCCGCAATTCCGCCTGCGCGATTTCATCGAGCGGGAACTCCCACATCAGCGCGATGGCCGCCAGCTTCAGCACGATCGGCAGGCCGGCGTAGAGAAACCCCAGCGTCGCGAGGCCGCTCGCGCTGCGCAGGCCCGCACCGGGATCGAAACCCGCAAGGCCCAACAGCGGAAAAGCGACGCCGACCGCGAGCGCCAACGCCAACTTGGTCGCCAGTCCCCAGGCGGCGAAATACAATCCCGAGCGCTGTTCGCCCGACGCCGCCGTATCGACATCGATGACGTCGGCCTGAATGGCGGGGGGCAGCATGAGGTCGGCGCCTAGCGCGAGGCCCGTGCCGACACACACCAGCGCGAAAAGCGCCACGTCGCCTTCGCCGAGGAAGGGCGCGGGCGCGAAGAAGGCGCAGGCGGCGAGCATGGCCCAGCACCACGCGCGATGCTTGGTGACGCGCCGCGCCAGCCAGAGCCACAGCGGCACGCCCGCAACGCCGCACACGAAGTACAGCACCAGCAGCGGGCCCGCCATGGCGGCGGCGCCGAGCTTGTCGCTGACGTAGAAGATGAACAGGGTGGCGGGAAAGCCATTGGCGAAGCCGTTCAGCAGGAAGGCGGCGAGCAGGCGCAGAAACGGCGCGTTCGCCCGCATGTGCGCGAGGCCTTCCCGAAAGCCGAGCCGCTTTGTCGACAGGTCCACCGGCTCGGGCACGCGCGCGACGCAGAGCGCGGCCGTAAGCGGCAACGCCAGCAGCACGAAGAGGCCCAGCGCGAAGAGAACGGCGCGCTCGCCCGGAAACCCGGCGAGCGGCACCAGCACCTGCGCGAACAGCGCCAGCAGCGTGCCGATCAGCGCGACAGTCTCGCGCCATCCGGCGACCCGCGCGCGGCCGGCATAGGTGCGCGACAGCTCGGCGCCCCAGGCCGTGTAGGGCACGAGCGCGGCGGTCCAGGCGACCGACAGCACCATGCCCCAGAGCGTCAGGTAGACGAGACCAGCGCCCTGCGGCGGCGTGAAGACGAGAAACGCCGCGATGGCGGTCGGGACGCTGGCGAGCGCGAACCACAGCCGCCGTCGTCCGAACGCCGGACGGAAGCGGTCAGCAAACACGCCGACCAGCGGATCGCTCAGCGCATCGATGATGCGCACGAGCAGGAGCGCCTGTCCCACAGCGGCGATCGGCAACATGAGTTCGCGCGCGTAAAACGACGGCACCAGCACGTAGAGCGGCAGGGTCAGGATGGCGAGCGGCAGCGCGGGCAGGGCGTAGGCTGCCAGCGTCCCGCGCGTTTCGCTCATGGCTTGGCGAACACCATCTGTCGCACGTCGATGGTGCCGGCGCGGAAGCCCGCCTCGCAGTAGGAGAGGTAGTATTCCCACAGGCGGCGGAAGCGCTCGTCGAAGCCGAGCGGCGTCAGTTGCGGCCAGGCGATGCGGAAGCTGTCGCGCCAATGCGCCAGCGTGATCGCATAGTCGAGCCCGAAGATGCGCTCGCCCGACAGCGACAGGCCATGCTGGGCGCCCATGTCGCGCATGATGGTCGGGGTCGGCAGCATGCCGCCCGGGAAGACATAGCGTCGAATGAAATCGATCTCGCGCTTGTAGCCCTTGAACAGGGATTCCTGGATGGTGATGACCTGCAATCCGGCCTTGCCGCCGGGCGCGAGTCGATCGCGCAACTGGCGGAAATAGGCCGGCCAGTATTCCTCGCCGACGGCCTCGAACATTTCGATGGAGGCGATGCGGTCGAACACGCCGGTCTCGTCGCGGTAGTCGAGCATCTTGATCGTGACGCGATCCGACAGGCCCGCCGCCGCCATGCGGGCGGTCGCGAAGTCGAATTGCTCCTTGCTGATCGTCAGGCCGGTCACGCGGGCGCCGATCTCGCGCGCCACATATTCCGCAAAGCCGCCCCAGCCGCAGCCGATTTCGAGCACGTGATGCTCGGGACGAAGGTCGATCTCGCGCGCCAGCGCAGCGTATTTTTCAATCTGCGCTTCTGCGAGGTCGCGCGCCTTGCCGGTGAACAGCGCCGACGAATAGGTCATCGTGGTGTCGAGCCAGGCCGAGTAGAATTGGTTGCCGAGGTCGTAATGCGCATGGATGTTGCGCCGCGAGCCGGACTTTGTGTTGCGGTTCAGCCAGTGGCGCATGCGCTGGAACAGGCGCACCAGCGGCTTGCCGTCGAGCAGCTTCTGGATGACCGGCTGGTTGACGCAGAAGAGCTGCAGAAAGTGCGTCAGGTTTGGGCTTTCCCAATGGCCCTTGATGAAGGCTTCCGAAATGCCGACCTCTCCGCCGCTGGCGAGATCCTTCGCGAAATCGAGCGAGTGGATGACCATGACGGCCTCGGGTCCGTCGCCGGTCCCTTGAAAGCGCAGCGTCGGACCGTTCGGCATCTCGATGTCGAGGCGACCGCGTTCCAGCATCAGTCCGAACTTCAGCGACTGCCTGACGGCGAAGGGATAATCCTTCGAGAGCTCGCCGACATTTTCCGGGGTGACGACAATCAGTTTGTTCGCGGGCATGTTCACTCTCGTTCTCGATGTCATGTGCGCGATTGGGGAAGTGCGTCGGGGTTGGCGTCGCGGTAGCTGGCAGGTTCCGGCGGAGCCGGGCGGGGCACGAGGC
>JAQGKM010000285.1 GCA_028290125.1 Hyphomicrobiales bacterium
TGCGCGACCCCCACCCCGCTCGGGCTTCGCCCGAGTCGCCCTCCCCACAAGGGGGAGGGAAAGGCGCTCGGTTACGATGCGGAGTGTTCTCCAGCGACGATTGCGGTTCCCCTCCCCCTTGTGGGGAGGGGCTAGGGGTGGGGGTCGTGAGGCGGCTGCCCGTTGGCGCGATCCAAAGCCGCGGATTCGCAATTTCAGTTCAGGGATCAGCTTAAAGACTACGGCCAACGCTCATGCTTAGCAAAGCTGAAGCGTTGCGCGACCCCCACCCCGCTCGGGCTTCGCCCGAGTCGCCCTCCCCACAAGGGGGAGGGAAAGGCGCTCGGTTACGCCCGCGCCTTATCCTGCATCGGCGTGAAGAACACGAACAGGTTCGCGATCACGATAGTGCCGGCAAGGAAGTAGAACGCGCTCATGATGCCGTAGCGGTCGGCGAGGAGCCCGGCGCAATAGGGGCCGATCGCCTGCCCGACCGCCTGCATGCCGAACATCACGCCGATGGCGCTGCCGCCCATGTTGCGCGGCGTGGCGTCGAGCAGCCAGGCCTGCAGCACGGCGCGGATCGAGAACAGGAAGAAGCCGAGCAGCGCGATCATCAGGACGAACAGCTCCGAGCCGCCCGTGAAGATCATCGCCACCAGCACCAGCGCCGTCATCGAGAAGCTCGACATGATGATCTGGCGGCGGCCCATCTTGTCCGACAGATGCCCGGCGATCGGCGCCGCGGCGAAGCCCGCCGCCTGCACCGCGAACATGCACATGCCGACCCAGAACGCCGAATAGCCCATGGCATTGGCGAGATAGAGCGGCAGGAAGGTCATCAGCGCCGATTGCGTCAGCGCACGGAAGGCCGATCCCATCGACACCATGACGAGGATGCGGCTCTTCAGCAGCGTGCCGAAGGATGCGAACAGCGCCCTGCCCTTCAGCAGGTCCTTGTCGTCGGTCTTGCCGGCCTTCTTTTCGGCGGTGTGGATGCGCCCGACATAGAGCAGGATCGCGACCGACATCAGGATGCCGGGAATGACGTTGACGATCACCACGTCGCGCCAGGAGAACATCGTCAGCAGGAAGCCCACCGCGAGCGGCGCGACGGCGTCGCCGAAATTGCCGCCCATGCCGTGAAACGACATGACGAGACCCTTGCGCTCGGGAAAGCGGTCGGCCAGCCACGGGATCGCCGTCGGGTGCCAGAAATTGTTGCCGATGCCGACCAGCACCGCGCAGGTAAGGATCATCCAGTAGGCGTGGGCGAAGCCCATCACGAGATACGGGAAGCCGATCCAGAACAGCGAGATCGCCATCAGCAATCCCTTGCGGCCGAACGAATCGACGAAGATGCCGCCGGGAATGTTGGCGATGGCGCCGGCAGCATACTGGAAGGCGATGATCGCGCCGATCTGGCTGTAGTTGAGGCCCATCTCGTTGCCGATGAGCGGCAGCAGAAGATAGAAGGTCGCGGGATACCAGTGGGTCAGCGCGTGGCCGGTGCAGACGACCCAGACTTCGGTGAAGGATTTGCGGACGGGCTTTTCTTCTTCTACGCCGGTCGTGATCGCGGTCATACGTCCTCCTCGCGCGCCGGAACCGCGGGCGGTGTCCCTCTTGGCGGGGCGCAGCGTCGGATTCTCAAGGCTTTGTGAGGCTGTGTAGACTCAAACCGGCCAGAAGAGAAGCGCCCACGAGGCGCAACCGATGGCCGCAGCAGCCGCCACCGCAACGCTCGCGCCAAGCCGCCGCATCATGTTGCCGGCATACAGGCCTGCGACGCGCCAGCCGAGCCAGACCGACCATGCGCCCGCGCCGAGGATGATCGCGGCGCGGATCGACGCGACGAAGGACAGCTCCAGACCTTCCGAGCGCAGCATGGTGACGGTGAGCGCCGACAGGCCGAGGAACACGCCCGCGCCGGCGATCGGGATCAGCACTTGCGCCAGATGGTGGAAGCGCTGCGCGCTCCACTTGCCGAGCATGGCCGTCGCGGCGGCGAGACTGGCGCTGACGCCGGCGCCGATCAGCACCGCGGAACCGATGATGTAGCCGACCAGAAGCACGCCATCGAGCGGCGTCAGCATGTCGTTGTTGGCCGGATAATTCGTCAGCATCCACCACGGCAGGTGCGGCTCCAGCGGCCACGTCCAGCCCATGTCGAGCAATTGCTCGGCGAGCACCTGCTTCACGTCGACGAAGAGGTCGCTCGAAGACCAGTGGAACGCGCCAGCGGCGACGCCCATCAGGCCGAAGACGATCAGCACCGTATCCCACGGCTTGGCGCGCAGGCCCGCGACATGCACGATCTCATGCATCGGCGAGCGGCGCGACAGCGTGACGGCGCCGCGGAAGCCGCTGCAGCGCCCGCACATATGGCAAAGGCTGGCGCCCTTCATGGTGGGGATCGGGACCAGCGGCGCGCAATTCACGTAGGGCGAAACGTGGTCCGCCGGCTTCTTCCACTTGCGCCACGTTTCCTGATCGACGCGGAAATGCACGGGAGCCAGTTTCGACAGCAGGCCGAACACGCCCGTCACCGGACACAAGTAGCGGCACCAGACGCGCTTCGAGCGGCCGTAGAGATAACCCACGATGATGGCGCCCACGGTCGAGCCGCCAAGGATCAGCAGCGCCGGGCCGGGATATTGGTAGACGCTGACCATCTGCCCGTAGATCGTCGTCAGCGCGAAGGCGACGAACGGCCAGCCCGCCCACGTCAGCCAGCGCGGCACCGCAAAACTCTTGCCGTGTTCACTGGCGACTTCCGACAGCGCGCCCTCGGGGCACAAAAGTCCGCACCAGAGCCGCCCGACCAGCACCATCGACAGCAGCACGAACGGCCACCAGACGCCCCAGAAGGCGAATTGCGCAAAGAGCGTGATGTCCGTCCAGATATGCGCGGCGCGCGGGGGCAGCGGCAGGAACGCCGGCACGGCGATCAGCGCGACGTAGACGACCACCACGGCCCATTGCAGCGCGCGGATCGTCTTCTGGTGACGCATCAGCCAATCGCCGGTCGCCGCCAGAAGGCGGTCGATTCCGTGCGGGCCAATCTCCGGCGCGGCCATCGTCATGCGGGCTTCCTGACCTGCGCCGGCGCAAAGCGGGCGAACAGAAGGTAGACGCCGATCCAGTAGACGCACATCACGGCCACTTCCACCACATCGGGCCGTGCGCGATAGCCGGTGAGCGCGGCGATCAGCCCGCCGATCGGCCCATTGTCCGGCAGGATGGCGGACGTATCCCAGAGCTTGCCAGGCGGCGCATTGATATAGCCCAGGCTGACGAGGTGATCGAAGCCCGAAACGAACAGCGACGCGGCGAGAAACAGCAGCATGATTTCGGTGATGCGGAAGAAGGTGCGCCAGTCGAGCACGCGACTGCCGACCTGCAGCAGCGCGTAAGTGGCGCCAGCCAGCGCGAAGCCCAGCGCAATGGCGAGGCTCGACATCAGCACCGAGCCGCCGCTGCCGGCCGCGAGCGTGCCGTAGAGAAAGATGACCGTCTCGCTGCCTTCGCGCGCCACGGCGATCATCGCCAGGACAAACACGCCCCACCAGCTGGATGAATCGGCCGCGCGTTGCAGCGAGCCTTCGAGATCGCGCTTCAGCGTGCGGCCGTTGCGCTTCATCCACAGCACCATCTGGACGATGAGCACGGCGGCGACCAGCACCGCGATGGTCTGGTAGAGCTCCTGCGCCTCGTCGTCGATCTGTTCGGAGAAGAACAGGATCGCGGCGCCAAACAGCACGGCCGCCAGCAGCCCGGCTCCCACGCCCGACCACAGCCAGCGATGGCCCGTGCGCCGCGCCTGCGGGTCGGCCTGCTGCTGCAGCCACGTGTTGAGGATGCCGACGACCAGCAGCGCTTCGACGCTTTCGCGCCAGATGATGAAGATCACATTGCCGAGCTGGCTGGACATGTTTCTTACTTCGCGATCAGCGTGGCCGGCGGCTGGCCCGGATGGAAGTCGTCGAAGAAATCGTAGCGGCCGGGCGCCAGCGTGCGGATGACCAGCACCGACGAGGACTTCGGCGCCAGCACCTTTTCCTTCTTGAGTTCGAGGCTTTCGAACTCCGCTGGCGTGTCGCCGGTGTTGGACAATTCGAGGCGGATGCGGGTGTTGGCCGGCACCTCGAGCTCGCGCGGCGTGACGATGCCGTCCTTGAACTCGATCTTGAACGTCGGGTCGTCCGCCGCATGGGCGGGTGCGCCCGCGCAAAGCGCGAGCGCGAGAAGACCGAAAGCGAAACGCCTGATCATCATCTGTCCCTTACGAAGAACGCTCAATAAGCGCCCTTCTTGCCGGCCCCAGCGTAGGTGAAGTCATATTCGACCGTGATGGGCGCAAACCATTCGCCGACGCCCGTCTCCTTGTCGGTGTGACGGCCGAAATGCGCATGCGATCCCGGCGCGCCGGGCGGCGAGACGGTGAGCTTCAGCTTGTACTTGCCCGCGCCGGCCAGCTTGACGTTGTCGCCATAGTGCGGCCCGTCGTTGGCGACCATCGGCATGAACTCGCCCTTGGCGACTTCGGCGCCGTCCTTGGTGAGTTCGAACTTCACGTCGAGATAGGGAATCCAGTCGCCTTCCGCGTAGCCGTTCTTGTTGGCGCCGGTCGCCTTGATGTCGGCTTCCATGTGCACGTCGGATTCGGCGGCCGGGCGCATCATGCCGGCGGGCGCCATTTCGATCGGCTGCAGATAAACGGCGGCGATTTCCATCCCGCCCTTCACCTGCGGCTTGCCGATCGGGATTTCCTTGGCGACGGCGGCGGCGCCGAACGCGAGAAGCGTCGCGGCGGCAATTGCGATTGAGCGCATGTTCATTGTCCTTCTTGTCGTGACGTCAGTCTTCGAGACCGCCGATGTGCTTCTGCGCATAGAGCTGCACGCCCACCTGCTTCACGAGCTCCATCTGGGTCTCGAGGAAGTCGATGTGGTGCTCCTCGTCCTTCGCAAGTTCCTCGAAGAGAATCTTGGAGACGCGGTCGTTGACGCTGTCGCAATAGGACGCGGCTTCAAGATAAAGCGCGCGCGCGTCGAGTTCGGCCGCGAGATCGCTGTCCAGGATCTCTTCGATGTTCTGGCCGATGCGCAGCGGATCGAGCGCCTGCATGTTCGGGAAGCCATCGAGGAAGAGGATGCGATCGACGAAGCGATCGGCGTGGACCATTTCCTCGATGCTTTCCTTGCGCCAGGTCTTGGCGAGTTCCTTGTAGCCCCAATTGTCGAGCAGCCGGTAATGCAGCCAATATTGATTGATCGCGGTGAGTTCGCTGCGCAAACCGCGGTTCAAATATTCGATGACCTTCGCATCACCCTTCATACAAACTCTCCTCAGGCGTCAGCCGTTTCGTGTTCCATCGCATGCGCCGGCAGGCAGTCGCACGCGCTGTCGCTCTTGCAGCAGGTAACTGCTGCGTTGTCCTTCAGGATCCCGCGAATGGTCGTGGCGCATCTCCCGCATCGGGGAGCGCAGCCGAGCGCCGTATAGACCTCCGCCGCAGTCCGGGGCGCTGAGGCCGACCCGTCGAGGCAGGATTTGACTTCGCCGTCCGTCAGTACGTTGCAGGAACACACGATCATCGCCGACCCTAGCTAGTTTAGAATGATTAGAAACTGCCATGATTTCAGTGACTTCCCGCCTCTGATGCCGTCAGGCTGGCGGCTTGTCAATCGGCGCGGAGGCGCGTGGCGCATGTGTCGCGCCAATTTGAAAATCAGAACAATTCCAGACAAGCGCGCAGGCGGCGGAACTTGCACGGCTATGTCGCGCAGGTGCGACGCAGCATGTCGTTCAACAAAAAAATGGGATCAGCTCTTCTTCGCCGGCTTTTCGCGCATCTTGAACCAGACGAGGTTCGACAGCATGGCAAGGCTCAGGCCATTGGCGACGATGATGACCCAGTCGCTGCGCATGAAGCCGTAGACGATCCACAGCGCGAGGCCAGCACTGAGCAGCAGCAGCATCTTCATGGAGATGTCGCCGGTCTCGTGCGTCTCCCAGGCCTTCTTGACCTGCGGAACATAGGAGATGGTCGTGCAAAAGGCGGCAAGGCCGCCAATGATGGTTTCAAACATGAGAACCTCAGCCGGAGAGGCCGGACAATGCTGCGTCTCCGGTGAGGTTCCGGTACGGTCTAGAGCATGACGGCCTTGCCCTCGGGCGTCATGCGTCCCTTGAAGGTCACGTAGCCGCCGTCGATCAGCAGATCCGTCCCGGTGATGAACGACGCGTCGCTCGACGCCAGGAAGGCGGCGCCGGCGGCGATCTCCTCCGGCTCGCCAGGGCGGTTCAGCAAGTGGCGCGGACCGTTGATCACGCGCGCCTTGTCCTTGCCGCCAACGCGCTTGCTGGAGCGCTCCGTGAGAATGAAGCCCGGCGAAATCGAGTTGGCGCGAATGTTGTCGTGCGCATGGTCTTGCGCGAGGATCTTGGTGAAGAAGATCAGCGCAGCCTTGGTGGTGCAATAGGGCGAGCGGCCCTGCACGCCCATGTGTCCGAGTTGCGAGGCGATGTTGATGATGGCCCCGCCGCCGGCGGCGCGCATGTGCGGCACGCCATATTTGCACATCAGGAACGCGCCGGTGAGATTGACCGACAGCGCCTTGTTCCATTGCTCGAGTGACAGCGTCTCGACCGTGCCGTCCGGAATCACGGTGGCGGCGACATTCACCAATGTCGTCAGTTTTTGGAATGACTTCATCGCCACTGCGACCGCGGCTTCGCAGGCCAGCGGATCCGACACGTCGACGCCGGTGGAGCTCGCGCGGCCGCCTTGCGCAATGACTTTCTGCGCGGTCTCTTCCGCCTTCTGCGGATCGAGATCGCCGATCACCACGCCTGATCCTTCGCTTGCGAGTCGCAACGCGATGGCTGTTCCGATCTCGCCGCCGCCGCCCGTGATCAATGCGACCTGTCCCGCGAGCCTGTTCTCCGACGCCATTCAAATCCCCTGTTTTGCACTGCGGCGATCTTAACTAGCGCAACGCCGAAAGCGAGCTTTACGGGAACCAAAGCGCGTCCGTCATGTTTCTGGCCCGTGTCAATATGAAAGGACATCACATGCGCAAGATCATGCTTATCACGAGCGCCGCCCTCCTCACTCTCGGCGCGGCTGGCTCCGCCATGGCCCAGAACAGCGGCGCTGCTGCTGGTGCGACGACCGGCGCTGTCGGCGGCGCGATCGTCGGTGGTCCGGTTGGGGCCGTGGTAGGCGGCGTCGGCGGCGCGATCGTTGGCGGCATCGCCGGCGACAGCCAGCCCCGCTTCCGCGAGTATGTCGTCAAGGAAGGCCGTCCGTCCTACAGCTACAGCGACGACCTCCGCGTCGGCGCGACCCTGCCGTCGTCGGGCGTGACCTACTACGAAGTGCCGCGCGAATACGGCAACACCGAATACCGTTATACGCGCGTGAACAACCGCACCGTGCTGGTCGATCCCCGCACGCACCGCGTCGTTCAGGTCATCGACTAATCCACGTCGGGCGGGCCCTCGGGCCCGCCCTTCTCTTTTGCGCCTGGTGCTCGCCACACTTGCGCGCCGGCCCCCTTTGCGGCACTTCTCAGGGCAAGAACCCGAGAGCCCCGCACAAATGGCCCTGAACCTCACCCGCGTATTCGCCCACCGCAATTATGCGTGGTTCGTTGGGGGTGGCGGTCCGAATTACGTGACCTCCTGGATGCAGAGAGTCGGCGTCGGCTGGCTCGCCTGGGAGCTGTCTCACTCCCCTCTCTGGCTTGGCATCGTGGCGGCGGCCGATCTCGCGCCCATGCTGGTCCTGTCGCCTTTCGCCGGCGCCTACGCCGACCGCAACAATCCGCTCGACATCGTCCGCCGCACCGAGTCGCTGCTCTTCGTGCAGTCGGTCCTGCTGTTCGTGCTGATGTCGATGGGCCTGCTCAACATCACGCTGCTGGTGGCGCTCTCGTTGTGGTCGGGCCTCGTCTACCCGTTCCACCAGGCGGCGCGGCATTCCATCGTGCCGAGCATCGTGCCGCGCGCCGATTTCGCGACCGCCATCGCGCTCGACTCCGCTTTGTTCCAGGTGTCGCGCTTCATCGGCCCGACCATCGCCGCGCTGGTGATCCCGACGTTCGGCGTTCAGGGGACGTTCGTCACCCATGCGTGCGGCACCGCCTTCTACGTCTTCTCGCTCTGGCAACTCGATGTCGCGCCGCCCAAGCGCGAGCCGCGCACCTCCAGCATGTTGACGGATGTGAAGGAGGGCATCGCCTTCGTGGCGCGCGACATCGGCATCTGGCCGCTGTTCGGCCTGCTGAGCGTCGCGTCCGTGATGCTGCGGCCGATCCAGGACATGCTGCCGGGCTTCGCCGGCCAGACCTACAACGCCGGCGCCGTCGGCCTCGCCTGGCTGACGTCGAGCATGGGCATCGGCGCCGCGATCAGCGCGGTCTGGATCGCGAGCCGGGGCAAGCTGAAGGGCCTGACGCTGGTCGTCTATGCGGGCTTTCTCGGCCTGATCATCTCGACGGTGGCGTTTCTTGTCTCGCCGCAATTGTGGATCGGCGTCATCTGCACGGGCCTGAGCGGCTTCACGCTCAACACCATGTCGACCAGCATCCAGGCGCTGGTGCAATCGTCGCTGCCGGACGAGTACCGGGGTCGCGTGATGTCGCTCTACGGCATGATCTGGCGCGGCGCGCCGGCCGTCGGGGCCCTCGCGGCAGGCGCCGCCGCGGAGCGCATCGGCCTGCGCGCGACCTTCGAGATCGCGTCAGGCATCTGCTTTCTCATCTGGCTTGCGGCGCTCCCGTTGCGAGGCCGCATCGCCCATGTCGCCGAGCGCGGGCGCGATGCGCCCGGCTCACGCAGGACCTGAGATCAGAACATCATTTTCTCGCCGTAGGTGTCGTTGAAGACGATGTCCGACAGGCTCTTGCGGGCGCGCGGGGTCTTTTCGCGTTCGGCCAGATCGTCCGGCAGCACGCTCGCGTCCGCCTGATAGCCAAGTCCGAAGGCGACGAGAATGTCGGTGTCGTCCGGCACATTGTAGGACGTGCGGATCTTGTCCTTGTCGATGCCGCCCGCCTGATGCACGCTGAGGCCCAGCGCCGTCGCCTGGATGACGAGCTGCGCCACAGCCGCGCCGGTGTCGTAATGCGCCGGGCCGTTGGCGGCGCCGTCGTCCGTCACCTTGCGGGCCAGCACGATGATCAGCACGGGCGCGTTCTTGGCCCAGCGCTGATTGCGGACGTTAAAACCTTCCAGCGCCTTGGCGTGGGCTTCCGGCCGGTCGGCGGTGGCGACGATGAAACGCCATGGCTGCACGTTGTTGGACGACGCCGTCCAGCGCGCGGCTTCAAGCACGGAGATCAGGTCGTCCTTCGACACCGGCTTGCTCGCGTCCATCGCGCGCGGGCTCCAGCGGTCGCGGATCAGCGGATGCACGTCGCGCATGGTTTCCGCGGGCTTCTTCAGCATGTCGTTGTCCTTCATATCGGGTGGGGCGCGGCCAGAGGCCATCGGGCCGCAAGATGCGGCCTGCGACGTCGTCTGGCAAGGCTTGTGCTGATCGGATCGCCTTACGGCCTGATCAGTTTTTTGGTGCGCTCGACGACATCCTTAGGGGTCGCGTACATGGCCGCCACCACCTTCTGGACCTCTTCGCCGGTGGTCGGCTCGACATCGGCGCGCATCAGCGCGGCTTCCTTCAGGAAATCCGGATCCTTCATCGTGGCGTCGAAAGCGCGGCGCAGGTTGCGCGTGCGCGCCTCCGGCAGGCCGGGCGGCGCCACGAACGGCCGCGCGATCGCCGTAGTGCCCAGCAGCAGCGTCAGCAACTGGCGGTCGGCCTCGGTCTTGGCGAGATCCATGACGAGCGGCACGTCGGGCATTTCCGGGCTTTTCGCCAGCGCCATCTGCACCAGCACGTTGACGCGCTTGTCGGCGAGCCAGTCAGGCTTGGTGCTCTTCTGCGACGACAGGCTCCAGCAGCAACGGCCGTCGTCCTCGCCGCACTCGATGGCCAGAATGGTCTGCTGGCTGCCGAGATAGCCGGTGATGACCTTGAATTTTGTGCCGAGCAGATCGTTGAGCACGACCGGGAAAGTGTCGGTCTCGGAGCCCGCGCCGGTGCCCGCGACATTGACCTGCATGCGCGTGGCGTCGGCCAGCGTCTTCACCGACGATTCCTTGCGCACGATGCACAGCGAGACGTCCTTGCTGATCGCGCCGATCCAAGTGAACTGGCTCATGTCGTAGCCAGGATTGCGGTCGCCGATCAGCGGTTCGAGGATTGGCCCGCCGGCGAAGATCGCCATGGCGGTGCCGTCGCGCGGCGCCTGCTGGACGAGGAAATTCGCCGCGCGAATGCCGCCTGCGCCGGGCATGACCTGCACGACGACATTCGGCTCGCCCGCAATATGCCGGCCGATGTGGCGCCCGAGCAGCCGCCCGAACAGGTCGACGCCCCCGCCCGCCGTCCCGGCGGCGTAAATGTTGACCGCGCCCGTGATGGTCCCGGCGTCCTGCGCAAGTGCGGGGCTAGCGGATGCAATGC
>JAQGKM010000295.1 GCA_028290125.1 Hyphomicrobiales bacterium
AGCGCCTCGTCTGCCTTGCGGCCATTCTCGCCATGGATCCCGACGTGCTGCTGCTCGACGAGCCGACCAATTCGCTCGACAACAAGCACGTCGAGAAGCTGGTCGAAATTCTCTCCTCGCTCGACACGGCGATGATCATCGTCTCGCACGACAGGCCTGTGCTCGACCGTCTCGCCACGCGCGCTCTGCTCATGCGTCAACAGCGCCTGCAGCCCGCGACGCTGCATCGCCACGCCCATGTGCACGAGCATCCGCACGTGCACACGGACGAGGGCTGAGCGCTCAGCCCGTCTTGCGATAGACCAGAAGCGTCTCGTACGTGCCGATCTTCTCGACCCTTTGCTCCTTCTCCCAGAGCGCCAGAACCTTTTCGGCTGAATCGAAGGCGAAGGACTTTGTGTAGAACACGATGTAGCCGCCGGGCCGCGTCTGCTCCGTCAACATGCTGACCACCTCAAGGTCGGTCAGTGCGCCATAGAGATCGTTGCGCTCGTTGCGGAACTCGCAGAGATGAAACAGCGTGACGACGTCGAACTGCGGCAACAGGCGCTGCTCGAGCTGGTAGATGTCGCCGAAGAAAACCTTGTAGCTCTTCTCGACCTCCGGCCGGTCGATCGCGAGCTTGACGAAGGCGTCATATTCACCCGGGCTCGCGGTGATGCCGAGCACGCAATTGTTGCTGTGGTTCTCGGCCGTCCGAACCCCGACGACATGATGGCTGCCGGTTCCGAAATGGAAGATCGACGCATCCCTGATCTGCTCCCGTTCGAGCCAATCGCAGAAATGCACGTCGCACGGACATTGCGCGAGCTGAAGATCCCAGACGGCGTCCCAGAAATGCAGCTTGCGGCTCACGATCTCATTCATGTCAGTTTCCCCCTCATGCGCTCACGACGGCTGGCAAAACATCGGCGCCCCGCTCCGTGAGATGGATGTCGCCCGCCGCGTTCCGTTCCAGGACGAGGCGACGCGAATGCAGGTCGGCGAGGCCCGCAGCCCCGCCGGTGGTGATCAGGATCGCCTGCGGCAGCTGATGCGCGAGCAGATCGAACAGAGCGATCTGTTCGCCCGCGCCAAAACACGAGAAGGCGTCGTCGAGCAAAACGAGCCGCGGCTGCGTGACGATCAGGCGCGCCAGCGCTACGCGCTGCTTTTCGCTGGCCGACAGCACGTGCTCCCACGCCTCGACGTCGTCGAGGCGATCGGCGAGATGGCCGGCGCCGCAGGCCGTCAGCGCGCGCATGCACGGCGCGCCGGGCTGCGCGTCGAGTCCGTCGGGAAACGACAGCGCGTCGAGCAGCCGCCCGGCCGGCAGAAACGGATGCGCGGCGACATAGGCGATGGCGCGCCCGCCCGGCACCTGGATGGCGCCTTCGCCCCAGAGCCACAGGCCCGCAATGGCGCGCAGCAGCGCCGATTTGCCGACGCCGGCCGCACCGCTCACGCAGATGCGGTCGCCGGGACTGAAGCACAGGTCGGCGCGCGCGAGAACGATCTCGCCCGAGGGACGCGAGAGCCGCAGATTGTCGAGAACGACGCTGCCGTCGGCGCTGACCGCGCGCTCGATCAGAGGTCGCCCGTCGTGATTGTCGGCGTCGCTGGAGTCGAGCGCATCGATCAGTTCGACGACGCGTCCGGCGGAGGCGAACCATTCCGCCAGGCGACTGTAATTGTCGACAAGCCATGCGACGGCGATCTGCACCTGAACGAAGGCCGAGGCGAGCTGCATCACTTCGCCAAGCGTGAGGTCGCCGGCAAGATATTTCGGCGCCGCCAGCACCAGCGGAAACACCGGCGCCATGGCGCTGTTGCCGTTGGTCAGCCAGGTGATGCGGGCATGCTGCGCGACGACGCGCATCCAGGCGCCAGCCAGCCCTGCATTGGTCGCGGCGAGCCGTCGCAGCGCATGCGTCTCGCCCTGCGTCAGCACGATCGCCTCCGCATTCTCGCGCATGCGGATCATCTCGAAGCGGAAGCGGGCTTCGGCTTCGTTCTTCGCGGCGGCGGCCACCGACAGCTTGCCGCCCACGACCGGCATGAAGGCCGACACTGCAATGCCATAGACCAGCGCGCCCACGACCATGAAGGCCGGCACATGAACGGGCGCCCCGCCCCATGTCAGGTCGAGGTCGCCACCCACGGTCCAGAGAATGACCACGAAGGTCGAGGCGGTGAGCACGGCGGTGAACAGGCCGATGGCGAAATCGGCCAGCGGCTCGGTCGCCATGCGGACGTCGTCGGAGATGCGATACTCGGGATTGGCAAGGCCGCCGCGCGCCATGCGCATCCGATAGAACCGCTGTCCGCCGACCCAGCGTTCGAGCAGTCGGCTGGCGCACCATTCCCGCCAGCGGACCTGCAGCGTCTCACGCGCGCGGATGATCCAAACGCCGACCGCCGCGATGCACAGGATCAGCAGCGGAAAGGCGAAAGCCGCCAGCGAGGCGGCGCCGGCGTCGTGCCGCTCCAGCGCATCGAAGAACCACCGGCTCCACCGGTTCATGCCGACGTCGACGAGCAGCTTGCAGACCAGGCCCGCAGCGAGCCCGATGGTGAGCCACGTCGCCATGCGGGACGACTCGCCACGCCAGAACCCGCCGGCGAACCGCGCGAAGCTCATGACCAGGAGTTTGCGTGCGGGCGCCCGGGGATCGACCATGGCGCTCAGCAAAGCATCGGCGCCTTGGCTGTGGAAGCTGTGATTTCATCACAAAAACTTCAACGCGGATCTCCAGCGCTGCATCATCTGCCGAAGTTGAAACGTGCGCTTCAGCCATCGCGAAGCGTCGAACCAAATGCCGGCTCCGGGACTTGAAGCCGAAAACGTCACGCTTTTTCAAATCCAAGGCGAGATTGCCATGGCGCAAAGATCGATCCGCTCCCTCACGGCCGCCGCCGCTTTCATCGCGGCGCTCAGTCCCCTTGCTGCGAGCGCCCAAGAGGCTAATTTTTCTTCGCTCAACGGCGAATGGCGCGGGTCCGGCACGCTGCAGCGGCAGAACGGCGTCACCGAGCGCATCCGCTGCGAGGCGACCTATCAGGTGTCCTCACCCGAGCGGATGCGCCAGTCATTGCGCTGTCGCGGTGACCAGACGCAATTCTCGCTGGCCAACAACCTCAACCTCTCGGGGCGCGAGATCATCGGCGACTGGAGCGAGACGACGCGCAACGCGCGCGGCTCGCTGCGCGGCCGCTTCCAGCCCGGCGTCATCCAGGGACAGGTCGAGGGCACGGGCTTTTCCGCCAATGTCACGATCCGTTTCGCCGGCAACCAGCAGAACGTCACCATCAAATCCGCCGGCACGGAAACCAACAATCTCTCGATGGTGCTGACCCGCGCGGGACGCTGACATGGCGGCCGACATGGCGCATGAACCGCGCATCAACCAGACGTCGCTGGGCGACGGCGCCGTGCTCGTCCTGTCGGGCGACTGGACCGCGCCGCATGCGCGGCTGATCGAGGACCTCGCGCACCGCGCCCTGCCGCAGGCGCGCAGGATCGTCATCGATCTCACCGGCATCGCGCGCCTCGACACTTTCGGCGCCTGCGCGATTTCCATGCTGCGCGATGCGGCGGGCGGCGCGGGCATGAAGCCCGTGCTGATGGGCATGGCCGAACGCAATGCGCCGATCTTCGCGGCGCTAGACCCCGCGACTGCCGCTGAGCCGCCACGCCCGCGCGCGTCCCTGCTCGACGCGCCCGAGTCCATCGGACGCAATCTCACTAATGCGGGCGCCGATGCGCTTGCGCTGTTTTCCATGCTCGGACGGCTCGTCGCGAGTTTCGGGCGCGGCTTGCGCGACCCGTCACGGCTGCGCTTTCCCTCGATCGTCCATCATCTCGACCGCACCGGCGTGCGCGCGGCGCCGATCGTCCTGCTGATGACCTTCCTGATCGGCTGCATCATTGCGCAGCAGGGGTTTTTTCACTTCCGGCAGTTCGGCGCGACCGATTATGTGGTCGATCTCGTCACCGTCCTGACGCTGCGCGAAATTGGCGTGCTGCTCGTCATCATCATGGTGGCGGGCCGCTCGGGCTCATCCTACGCCGCCGAAATCGGCTCGATGAAGATGCGCGAGGAGATCGATGCGCTGCGCACCATGGGGCTCGATCCCGTGGATGTGCTGATCCTGCCGCGCGTTCTGGCGCTGGTGGTCGCCGCGCCGCTGCTCACCTTGCTCGGCATGCTCGCGGCCCTGCTCGGCGCCGGCGTCGTCGCCTTCCTGTACGAGGACATGAATCCCGCCATCTTCCTGCTGCGGCTGCGCGAGGCCGCGACCTTCTCGCATCTCGAAGTCGGCCTGGTGAAGGCGCCGGTCATGGCGCTCGTCGTTGCAATGACGGGCGCAATCGAAGGGCTGCGCGTTTCGGGAAGCGCGGAGTCGCTTGGGCTCGGCGCCACGTCGTCGGTGGTGAAATCGATCTTCCTGGTCATCGTGCTCGACGGCTTGTTCGCCATTCTCTTCGCCTGGCTGGGGATGTAGATGGCCGCCGTCCCCGCCATCTCAATTGCGAACCTGTCGGTCGATCTCGGCGGCCGCCGCATCCTCGACGACCTCTCGCTGGAAGTGCAGCGCGGTGAGATGGTCGGGCTTGTGGGCGCGTCGGGCAGCGGCAAAACGGTCCTGCTGCGCACGATGCTCGGCCTTCTTCCCAAGAGCGCCGGACAGGTCGAAATTCTCGGGCTGCCGCTCGAACGCGCCGCCCCGCGCGAAGTGCGCGCCATTGGCCGGCGGTGCGGCGCGATGTTCCAGCAAGGCGCTCTCTTCTCGTCGCTCAGCGTGCGCGAGAACGTCGAGTTTCCGATGCGCGAATATCTCGACGGCTCGGACCGGATGTTCCGCTCTGTCGCGCTCGCCAAGCTGCGCATGGTCGGCCTGAGCGAGAGCGACGCCGAAAAGTTGCCGGCTGAATTGTCCGGCGGCATGACAAAACGCGCGGCGCTCGCCCGCGCACTCGCGCTCGATCCCGAGATCGTCTTCCTCGACGAACCGACATCGGGCCTCGACCCCATCGCCGCAGGTGAGTTCGACACGCTGATCCGCAACCTGCACGACATGCTCGGCCTGACGCTCTTCATGATCACGCATGATCTGGAGACGCTGAACGCCGTCTGCGACCGCGTCGCCGCACTGCACGAGGGGCGCATCATCGCGGACGGCCCGATGCACGCTCTGCTGCAATCCGAACATCCCTGGCTGCAGGCATATTTCCGCGGCGAGCGCGGCCGCGCCGTCCAATGGGCGAGGTGAGGCATGGAAACCCGCGTGCGTTTTGTCGTGACCGGCCTGTTCGCTCTCGCCACTTTGCTGGCCGGGATCTTCTTCGTGCTCTGGCTGCAGAACGCCGGTTCGCTCCGCGCGCGACGCGAGCTGGTGCTGCAGTTCGACGGCCCGGCGACGGGCCTTCGCACGGGCGCGGCGGTAACCTTCAACGGCATCCGCGTCGGCGAGGTCACGCGCATTTCCTTCGATGCGTCCAATCCCGACTCCGTCATCGCGCGCCTGTCGATCCAGTCCGCGACGCCCGTCAGCAGCGACACGCAGGCCGATCTCGACACGCAGGGCATCGTGGGCAGCGTGCAGGTGGCGCTGCACGGCGGAACGCCCGAGGCGCGGCTACAATGGCGCGGCACGAACCCGCCGGTGCTGGCGGCGCGCGCCATCCGTTCGTTGTCGCAGGAAGCGCGCTCGGCCCTGACGGAATTGCGGTCGATCGCCAGCGACAACGCCGAGCCGCTGCGGAATGTCATCGCCAATGTCGACACGTTCTCGTCGGCGCTGGCCCGCAACTCGAGCCGCATCGACGGCATCCTGTCGGGCCTCGAGAAGATGACGGGCGGCAAGGCGGATGCGCCGCGCATCTTCGATCTCGCGGTGCCGAGCCTGACCGCCCTGCCCGCGCGCGAGCCGCGCCAGATCGCCATCGTCGATCCCTCGGCGCTGGTGATGTACGACACGCAAAAGCTGCTGGTGACCAACGGAGACGGCGAAGTGTCGCCCGCCAGCCTGCAATGGAGCGACACGGTTCCCAAGCTCGTGCAGCGCAAGCTGGCGCAGGCGCTCGAAGCCGCCGGACTGCGTTATCCGAGCATCGGCGCTGACGCAGGCGCGGCCGACGCGCAGGTGCAGACGGAGATCCGGACCTTCCAGATTTCAACAAAGCCGCAGCCGCATGCCGACATCACTCTGGCGCTGCGTGTGGCGGGCGGTGACGGCAAGGTCGTGGAGGCGCGCATCTTCCATGCGGAAGCGCCCGCCTCCGGCGAGGACGGGCCCGCTGCGGCCGAGGCGATGAACCTCGCTTTCGCGACGCTGCTGCGCGACATCGCCCCGTGGGTGGCCACGGCGGTCGGCAAGGTCAGGTAAG
>JAQGKM010000297.1 GCA_028290125.1 Hyphomicrobiales bacterium
GCGCGCCGATCAATGTCATCAAGGCGAAGACCGTCGACCTCATGATTCCGGCCGAAGCCGAGATCGTCATCGAGGGTTTCATCGACACGCAGTTCCTGGAGCCCGAGGCGCCGTTCGGCGAGTCGCATGGCTACGTGAACCTGCAGGAGTACAACGCCTTCATGGATGTGACGGCGATCACGCGGCGCAAGCATCCGATCATCCCGTCCTTCATCAGCCAGGTGACGCCGAGCGAGTCGAGCGTCATTCGCAAGGCGGCGATGGAGCCCGTCTACCTCAACCATCTGCGTCATGCGCTCGGCATTCGCGGCGTCAAGCGCGTGTCGATGCACGAGCCCCTGACTTCACTCTATGCCGTCATCGCCATCGTGTTCGAGCGCAACGTGCTCGAAACCGAGGTCTGGCGCGCGCTCTATGCTGCCTCGACGCTGCATCGCTTCGCCGGCAAATGGGTCATCGCCATCGACGAGGACATCGATCCGGAAAACGCCGACGCCTTGTTCTGGGCGATGTCCTACCGCTGCCAGCCGCAGCACGACATGAAAGTGCTCGACCGCAAGGACGCCGGGCACGGACCGCGCGGACCGCGCGACAACGGCGAGAGCGCCTCGGTGCTCATCAACGCGCTGCTCAAGGGCGACTTCGCGCCCGTCGCGCTGCCCAAGCGCGAGTTCATGGAAAACGCGAAAGTCATCTGGGAGCGTCTCGGCCTGCCTGCGCTGAAGCCGGAAACACCGTGGCATGGCTACGATCTCGGCGTCTGGCCCGACAATCTCGCGCGTCAGGCCGAGATGGCGACGCGCAGCGAATATTTCGAATTCTCGGACGAGCTGATCGCCGGTCGTCGCTCGGATGTGATGATGAACGACCCTGTTCCGCGTGCGGATCAGGACTGAGTGGCACTTCGGTTGCATGGCGCCCAGCGCTGATTACGGGAGAACGCAAATGATGAAACGCATGATGATGATCGCGGTCGCATTTGCAGGCGCCGCGCTTGCACCGACCGCTGCTTCCGCGCAGCGCGTCTGGAAACACGGAATGGTCGAAGCCAAGAGCGACGCGGGTTTCGTGTTCATGGCTGAAAAAGGCGGCTTTGCGGAAAAGCAGGGCATCAAGCTTGAATCGATGCAGTTCAAGGGCGACGCCATCGCGCTGAAGGCGCTGATCGCCGGCGAGCTGGATTCCTATGAAGGCAGCCCCGGCGCGCCGATGGTCGCATTCTCGCGCGGCGTCGACGTGCGTCTCGTCGGCTGCTACTGGCCGGGCCTCACCTATGCGATCTTCACCAAGGCGGATGTGAAATCCGTCGAGGACCTGAAGGGCAAGGCGTTCGGCATTTCCTCGCCCGGCGCCCTGCCCGATCTCTTTGCGCGCGCCGTGCTCGAAAAGTACAAGCTCGAAGGCAAGGACGTGCAGTTTGCCGCCATGGGCAGCGACACGGACCGTTTCCGCGCCGTCACCGCAGGCGTGATCCAGGCTGCGGCGTCGTCCAGCGAATTCACCCCGATGGTCGACAAGATGGGGCTGAAGGTTCTGGTGCACGCGCATGACGTGACGCCGGACTACATTCGCTTCTGCACCTACATGAATCCGAAATCGATCAGCTCGCGCCCGGATGACGCGGCAAAATTCCTCGCCGCCTCCATTCAGGCCTATCGCCATGCGCTCACCAACCGCAGCGAAACCGTCAAGCTGACGCGCGAAATGACGACCGCGAAGGAAGACGATCCGCGCGCCGAATTCGTCTTCGACGAAGTCATCCGCCTGAACGCCATCGACACCGAAATGTCGATCGACATGCGCAAGCTCACCTGGATGCAGGACCTCTTCGTCAAGACCGAAACGCTGACGAAGCCGATCGACCTGACAAAGTTCATCGATCCGAGCGTGCGCGAAAAGGCCCTCAAACTCGCAGGACCGAAGAGCTGATCATGCAGGAAAACACCATCAACGCCGCGAGCGGTCAGGTCAGCCTGACGGATGTGTCCAAGAGCTTCACGCTGAAGATCGAGGGCAAGGTCCAGACCGTGCATGCGCTGAAGTCGATCAGCTTCGATGTGAAGCCGTCGGAGATCGTCATGCTGATCGGCCCGTCGGGCTGCGGCAAGACAACGGCCCTTCGCATCCTGATGGGGCTCGAGACGGCGAGCCGTGGACGCGTCAGCGTCGGCGGCAAGGAAGTGAGGGGCTGCGGATATGACCGCGGCCTCGTGTTCCAGCACGCCGAGTTGCTGCCCTGGCTCACCGCCGCGCAGAACGTGATGTTCGGACTCGAGATGAAGGGCATGCGCGGCGGCGAATTGAAGGACACCGCGCAGCGCTATCTCGAACTCGTCGGATTGAAGGACGCCGCCAAGCGTCGTCCCTATCAATTGTCCGGCGGCATGAAGCAGCGCGTCGGCATTGCACGTGCGCTGGCGATCGATCCGGAAGTCCTTCTGATGGACGAACCTTTCGGCGCCCTCGACGCGCAGACGCGCGAGAGCCTGCAGGGCGAGCTTCTCGACATCCAGGCGCGCACCAAGAAGACCATCATCTTCGTCACGCACGATCTCGACGAGGCCGTGCTGCTCGCCGACCGCATCATCGTGATGCGCGCCGGCTCGGTGCAGGAAGAAATTCGCGTGCCCCTGCCCCGTCCGCGCGGCGATCTCGGCGCCCTGCGCGGCACGCCGGAATTTGCCGAAGCCCGATACCAGGTCTGGAAAGCGCTGCACGCGCTTGAAGCGGTGCACTGACATGAAAGCGCCAACAATGACGCCACAAAGCGGAATGATGTTCGCGACGCTCGAAGAGGAGCCGAAGCTCAAGCGCGAATTCCCCAAATGGGCGATCACCTGCCTTTCGGTGGCGTTCGTCATCCTCGCGTGGGAATTCTTCGGCCGCGACATCAACCCGGTGTTCGGCTCCTATCCGTCGGCCATTGCGGTCGCGTTCTGGCAATTGCTGAAAAGCGGCCAGCTGCTGTCGGCGCTCGCGCAGAGCATGCAGGCCTTCGTGGTCGGGTATGGTCTAGCCGTCATCGTCGGCGTTCCGCTCGGCCTGCTGATCGGACGCTCCCGCGTGCTCGAAGCCGCCATCGGCGTGTTCATCACGGCGGCTTACGCCATGCCGCTCGTCGCGCTGGTGCCCTTGCTGGTGCTGTGGATGGGCCTCGGCTTCACCGTAAAGGCCTGCGTCGTGTTCCTGATGGCGGTGTTCCCGATCATCATCAACACGTGGCTCGGCGTGCGCGCTGTGCCGAAAACGCTGATCGAAGTCGGCAAGAGCTTTGTGGCGTCGGACTTCACCATCCTGCGCCGCATCGTGCTGCCGGCGACGATCCCCTACATCATGGCGGGCATCAAGCTGGCGGTCGGCCGCGGCGTGGTCGCCATGGTGATCGCCGAATTCTTCACGGCGATTTCCGGGCTCGGCGCCATCATCATCAATGCCGCCAACGCATTTGACACCGCGCGCATGTTTGTGCCCGTGATCGTCCTGATGGTGCTGGCGACGGCGCTCAATTCTTTCGTAGGCCTTGTCGAGCGCTGGGTGGCGCCTTGGCAGAGCGAAATTTCCGGTCGAGACGAGGGCTGACCATGTCGAGAAAATACAAGCTTGCGATCCCCGATCTGATTTCCAACTCCTACTTCCCGGCAGCCGCCGCAGTGGAGCTCGGCTTCTTCAAGAAGGAAGGGCTCGATGTCGATCTGGAGCTGATCTTTCCGGTCGATAAATGTTACGCGGCGCTGCGCGACGGCGAAGTCGATTTCGTCGGTGGCTCCGCGCATTCCGCCCTGGCGGCCTTCCCGGGCTGGAAAGGCGTGAAGCTCCTCTGCGCGCAGGCGCAGGGCATGTACTGGTTCCTCGTGATGCGCGCGGATCTCGATCCCAAGCGCGGCGATCTCGACATTCTGAAGGGCAAGAAGATCGGCGCGGCGCCGTGGGTCAACATGGGCCTGCAGCGCCTGCTCATCAACGCCGGCTATGATCTCGAGCGCGACAACATCGTGCTGGGCCCGGTGCCCGGCGCCGTCATCCAGCCGGGCGTCATCGTCAACTTCGGCCTGTTCGCCGCCAAGGCGCTGGAAGCGGGACAGATCGACGGCTTCTGGGCGAACGGCATGGGCACGGAAGTGGCCGTGACACGCGGCGCCGGCAAGGTCGTGCTCGACATCCGTCGCGGCGATGGACCGAAGGGCTGCTTCAACTACACGATGGCGAGCGTCGCCGCGAACGAGAAGCTCATCAATCAAGAGCCCGAAGTCGCCGCCGCCGCGGTGCGGGCGATCGTCGCTACGCAGAAAGCCTTGAAGGCCGATGTGTCGCTCGCGACCGAAGCCGCGCGTCGCCTGTTCCCGGAAACGGAAACGAGCCTGATCGCACGGCTGATCGAGCGAGACCTGCCCTATTACGACGCGTCGATTTCGCCGGAGTTCGTGAAGGGCATGAACCAATTCTGTCGCGAGGTCGGCATTCTCGAAGGCGAGCCTGCCTATGAGGATGTCGTCGCGACGAGCGTTTCGAAATACTGGACAGCGTAAGGCTCAAAGAACATGGCGATCAACAAGCTGCATGATGAATTCAAGACGCTCGACATGTTGAGCGGCTGGGAAGTGCCCAAGGGATATCCGGCAGGCATCCAGCAGAAGATCCTGTCGGGCGCGCTCGACGAGGAAAACCGCAAGGGCAGCCGCACGCGTCTGCTGCGTTTCGAACCGGGCGAGTTCACGACCGTCCCGTTCGTGCATGAATATTGGGAAGAAGTGTTCCTGGTCACGGGCGACCTGACGGTCGGCAACGACGCGCAGGGCAAGGGTGGCGAGAGCTTCTCGCCCTTCACTTACGCATGCCGTCCGCCGGGCGCCTATCACGGGCCGTTCCGTTCGGAAGCCGGCTGCATCCTGCTTGAAATCCACTATTTCGACCCGGCCTGAGGCAGGACATGAAAGCCACGCTCGACGCGCTCGCCGATGCGCTTGCCAAAGGTGAAACGACGAGCGCGGCTCTCGTCGACGCGTGTCTTGCACGTATCGACGATCCGACCGGCGAAGGCGCACGCGTCTTCGTCAGCGTGTCGCGTGACAGTGCGCGCGAGGCTGCGCGCGCCATGGACGTCTTGCGCGCCGCAGGCGCGGCGCCGTCGCGCTACGCCGGCATTCCGGTCTCGATCAAGGATCTGTTCGACATTGCGGGCGAGGTCACGCGCGCTGGATCCGTAGTGTTGAAAGATGCTGCGCCCGCGTCGCAGGATGCGGTCGCCGTCGCACGGCTGAAGGCCGCCGGCTTCATTGTCATCGGCCGCACCAACATGACGGAATTCGCCTTCTCGGGAGTCGGCATCAATCCGCACTACGGCACGCCGCTCAACGTCTGGGATCGCGAAACCGGGCGTGTGCCCGGCGGCTCGACATCGGGCGGCGGCATCGCACTCACCGACGCCATGGCGCACGGCTCGCTCGGCACGGATACGGGCGGCTCATGTCGCATCCCGGCTGCGTTCAACGGACTCGTCGGCTACAAGCCCACGGCGCGCCGCGTGCCGGCGACCGGCGCATTTCCGTTGTCGACCACGCTCGACTCGATCGGTCCGCTCGGCCACACGGTCGCCTGCTGCGCGGCGATGGACAGCGTGTTGTCGGGCGAGCCCATGGACTCATTTCATGCGCGCGACGTGCGCGGCTTGCGGATCGCCGTGCCGCAGGCCTATGTGCTCAACGACATGGACGAAACCGTCGCTGCGGCTTTTGCGTCGGCGCTCAAGACATTGGCGGACGCGGGCGCGATCATCGCGCATGTCGCCTT
>JAQGKM010000324.1 GCA_028290125.1 Hyphomicrobiales bacterium
CATGGCTGGCGACGCTTTGGTGGCTCGGCGCGGGTCAGACGCTGTCGACGCCATGGCTCGCGGCCTACGCGGTGCTGCAGGTGCTGCGGGTCTGGATCCTCGCCAGCCTCGGCGAACGCTGGACCACACGCATCATCGTCCTGCCGGGCGCAGACCTCGTGGCGCGCGGGCCGTACCGCTGGATCCGCCACCCCAATTACACGCTTGTGGTCGCCGAGATCGCCGTGCTGCCCCTTGCGCTGAATTTGCCTTGGGTCGCGCTGGTGTTCTCGGCGCTGAACGCGCTGGTCCTCACCATCCGCATTCGCGCCGAAGGGCAGGCGTTGCGGCCTGACAGCACGCCTGCCCAATAATCACGCGTTTCGCCTAACGCCTGACCGCGTCTGACGCATCGCGCGACATGCGCGGCAGAAACGTGAGCGCATCCACGCCGCAGCGTGTGGCACGCGCCTTGCTCCTCTTGCAGTGTTGAGTTGGCGGCTAGGGTTCCGGTCTCGCAAGAGACGTCCGGTCCGAGAGCTACCGCCCACGCGGGAGACATCCGCGCGGGACACGGCGGGGCAAAATCCCGGGAGACCTCAGTGGGCCGAATTTGGCAGCGCTTGGGTCATGCCATTTCGGCCATAGCAACAACGGAGTTGGCGATGGTCGTGTTCAAATCTTTCCGCAAAACTATTTCCGCGGCCGTTCTGTCGGCTGGCGTGGCAAGTATCGCGCTCGGCGCCTCCAGTCCCGCATTCGCCGCGCCGAAAAAGGATTTCAAGCTCGCCTGGACGATCTATGTCGGGTGGATGCCCTGGCAGTATGCCGCCGACAGCGGCATCGTGAAGAAGTGGGCCGACAAATACGGCATCAAGATCGACATCGTGCAGGTCAACGATTACGTCGAGTCGATCAATCAATATACCGCTGGCGGCTTCGATGCGTTGACCGTCACCAACATGGACGCGCTGTCCACGCCCGCCGTCGGCGGCGTCGACACGACGGCAGTCATCGTCGGCGACTTCTCCAACGGCAATGACGCGATCATCCTGAAGAACAAGTCGAAGCTCGCCGACATCAAGGGCCAGAAGGTCAACCTCGTCGAATTCTCCGTTTCGCATTACCTGCTGGCGCGCGGTCTATCGACGATCGGCCTGCGCGAGAAGGACTTGAAGGTCGTCAACACGTCGGACGCCGACATGGCGGGCGCGTGGAAGACAAAGGAAGTCACCTCGGTCGTCACCTGGAATCCGATCGTCGAAGAGATCCTGGCCGACAAATCCGCCAAGAAGGTCTTCGACTCGTCGCAGATCCCGGGCGAGATCATCGACCTTGCGGTCGTCAACACCGCGACCCTCAAGGACAACCCGGACTTCGGCAAGGCGCTCGCGGGCATCTGGTACGAGACGCTGGGCGTGATGGTCGCCAAGACGCCCGAAGGCAAGGCCGCGCGTGAAGCCATGGCCAAGGCCTCCGGCACCGACCTCGCCGGCTTCGAGGCGCAGCTCGCCGCCACGAAACTGTTCGACAAGCCCGCCGACGCCAGCGCCTTCACGCGCAGCGCCGACATCTCCAAGACCATGGACAAGGTCCGCAAGTTCCTCTTCGACCACGGCCTGATGGGCAATGGCGCGAAGTCGGCGGATGTCGTCGGCATCGAAATGGCTGACGGCAAGGTGCTGGGCGACAAGTCGAAGATCGGCTTCCGCTTCACCGACACCTATATGGCCGCCGCGGCTGCCGGTAAGCTCTGAACGTCTGCGCGGGCGCTCGCTGCGCCCGCGCATCCATCTGCGCCAGAGCAATTGAAAGCGGCACGACCATGCGCCTGATCAATCTGCGTCCCCCGTCCGGGGCGGGGCGGCTTCTCGCCCTCTTGCCGTTCATCTTCGTGGCGCTCGCCTATCTGGTCGGCTCGTCGGTGAGGCTCGCCGCCAATCCGTCGGACAAGCTGCTGCCCGCCTTCGCGTCCTTCGCGGACGCGATCAACCGCATGGCCTTCACGACCGACACGCGCACCGGCGACGTGCTGATGTGGGTCGACACTGTCGCAAGTCTGGAGCGCCTGTTCGCGGGCCTCGCGATAGCGACTCTCGCGGCCGTCGTGCTCGGCGTCGCCATCGGCCTCGTGCCTTACTTGCGCTCGCTGCTCGGCGGTTTCGTCGCGGCCTTCTCGATGGTGCCGCCGCTCGCCATCCTGCCGATTCTCTTCATCACCGTCGGCCTCGGCGAAGCCGCGAAGATCACGCTCATCGCCATCGGCATCGCGCCGCCGCTCGTGCGCGACATGGCGCTGCGCGTCGCCGACATCCCACGCCAGCAGATCGTGAAAGCTGAAACGCTCGGCGCCTCGACATGGACCATCGTGCTGCGCCTCGTGCTGCCGCAGATGCTGCCGCGCCTGCTCGATTCCATCCGCCTGCAGCTTGGCCCCGCGTGGCTGTTTCTGATCGCCGCAGAGGCAATCGCGGCTGAAGCCGGGCTTGGCTATCGCATCTTCCTGGTGCGCCGCTATCTCGCGATGGACGTGATCCTGCCGTATGTCGCGTGGATCACGCTGCTCGCCTTCATCATGGATGTCGGCCTGGTCGCGCTGCAGCGCCGCGCCTTCCCGTGGTTTGCCGATGCGAGGGCTTCCTGATGAGCCTGATCTCTGTCCGCAATGTCTGGAAGGAATATCACGACACCGTCGTGCTCGAGCAGATCAACCTGACGATCGAGCCGCGCGCCTTCGTGGCGCTGGTCGGACCGTCGGGCTGCGGCAAGACGACGTTCCTGAAAATGCTGCTCTCCGAAGAGCGTCCGACGCGCGGCGTCATCGAGCTCGAGGGCAAGCCGATATCGCCGGAGCCGACGGCGGATCGCGGCGTGGTGTTCCAGCGCTATTCGGTGTTCTCGCATCTCACCGTGCTCGGCAACGTGCTGATGGGGGCCGACCTGCAGGCGAAGACCGGCGCAGGGCGCTTCTTCGGCCGCACCTTCGGGCGCGAGCGCGCGGCGGCGGTGGAAGATGCACGCGCGCTGATCTCGGCGGTCGGCCTGTCGCATGCCGAGCAGAAATATCCCACGCAATTGTCGGGCGGGATGCAGCAACGGCTGGCGCTCGCGCAGGCCCTGATGGGCAAGCCCAAGGTGCTGCTGCTCGACGAGCCGTTCGGCGCGCTGGATGCGGGCATCCGCGCCGACATTCACGTGCTGATGCGCAAGCTCTGGAACGACCGCGCGCTCACCGTCGTCATGGTCACGCACGATCTGTCGGAAGCCTTTTCGCTGGCGACGCGCGTCATCGCCTTCGAGCGCCGCCGCAACGAACCCACGGATGGCGGGCGCTATGGCGCGACGATCACCAAGGATTACGACGTCTGGCCCAAGCGCACGCCCGCAGCGCTCGACGCGATCCTCTCCCTTTCCGGCCGGGACGACCCGCAGCCGGCTCATGCCACACGCCGGGACGACCCGGCCGAGACCGGAGTCGCATCATGAGCGATCTGTCGTCCGAAGCCCAAGCGAACATCGCCGCCAACCGCGCCCGCTACGACGCGCTGAAGAAAGCCGCCGAAGGCGAAACGCCACGCGCGCTGCCGCCGCTTACATCGCGTGATGCTGCGCCGGTGCAAGAGAGCGACATCCGACATCGCGAGACAATTCCCGGCGGCTGGTATTGGACCAAGCTCGTTCGTCGTGGCGAAGCTTTGCGCATCGTCAACACGTCCGGCACGCCCGGCGTCTCGCTGTTCGCCTGGAACGCCGGCGACACGAGCGAGCGCTACAACAGCGCCGACACGGTGAAGATCCAGTGGACCAGCGAGCTGCGCAAGGGGCGCGTCCTGTTCTCCGACATGGGCCGCGTGCTGCTGTCGATCGTCGAGGACACCTGCGGCGCGCATGACACCATTGTCGGCGGTTCGACGCCGGCGTCCAACGCGCGCAAATATGGCGATGCGGGCCTGCGTTCCACCGCCGAAAACATGTTGCTCGCCGCCGGCAAGCATGGTCTCGGCGCACGCGATCTCGCGCCGCTCATGACTTTTTTCGCACCCGTTTCGATCATCGACGGGGCGCCGACGTGGCGTGGCGACGTCGTCTCCGCAGGCGACTTCGTGGATCTGCGCGCAGAACTCGACCTCATCGTCGCGGTCTCCAACTGCCCGCATCCGCTTGCGCCCGACACCAACTTCGCGCCCGGCCCGGTCGAGTGCATCGTGCATCAGTCGGCGCCCTCCGCCGAAGATCTCTGCCGCACCGCGAGTCCCGAGGCCGCGCGCGGCTTCGAGAACAACGCCACCTATCTGCAGGCTTGAGGAGCGCGACGATGACAACGAACGAATTCGCCTCGCGCTTCTTCGCCGCGCCCGTGCTCGATCCCGTCAAGGCGGTCTACGATTTCACCATCCCGGCCAACAAGCCGTGGTCGCATGTGGTGAAGCGCGGACAGGTGCTGCGCATCATCGACCTCGAAGGCCAGCAGGCGGTCGACACCCTGTTCTACAGCGTCGCCGACACCAGCGAGCGCTATTCGGCGCAGGACACGATCCTGAACCAGAATGCGCCCTATGTTTCCACCGGCACGCAGCTCGTCTCGAACCGCGGTCGCATCATGGCGACCGTCGTCGCAGATTCCTGCGGACGTCACGACACCTCGGCGGGCGCTTGCTCGTGCGAGGCCAATACGGTGCGCTTCGGCCATCACACGCGCTACATGCATGCGTGCCGCGAAAACTTCCTCGTTGAAGTTGGCCGGCATGGCATGACCAAGCGCGACATCGTCCCCAACATCAACTTCTTCATGAACGTACCCATCGAGCCCGACGGCAAGCTCGCCATCGTGGACGGCGTTTCGAGCCCCGGCGACCATGTGGACGTGCTGGCGGCGATGGACGTCATCGCCGTCATCTCGAACTGCCCGCAGGTCAACAATCCGTGCAACGGCTTCAATCCGACGCCGGTCCGCGTGCTCGTGTTCGATCCGTCGGTGGCGTGATGTTCGAGAAAGTACTCATCGCCAATCGTGGCGAGATCGCGCTGCGCGTGATCCGCACGCTGCGCCGCATGGGCATTGCCTCGATCGCGGTCTATTCCGACGCGGACCGTTTCACGCGGCCCGTGCTCGACGCAGATGAAGCCGTTCGTATCGGCCCCGCGCCTGCGAAGGACAGCTATCTGAACATCGACGCGATCATCGCCGCCTGCAAGGCGACGGGCGCTGAGGCGGTGCATCCGGGCTACGGGTTCCTCTCCGAGAATGCGGCCTTTGCCGAGCGCCTCGCGGCGGAGGGCATCGTCTTCATCGGCCCGCGTCCCGAGCATCTCCGCGAGTTCGGACTGAAGCATACGGCGCGCGAAATCGCCGCACGCTGCGGCGCGCCGTTGTTGCCGGGCAGCGATCTGCTCGCCTCATCTGACGAAGCCGTAAAGGCGGCGGCGCAGATCGGTTACCCCGTCATGCTGAAGAGCACGGCGGGCGGCGGCGGCATCGGCATGCAGCTGTGCCATGACGAGGCGGAGCTCGTCGCAAAGTTCGACGCGGTGCAGCGCATGGCGGGCGCGAGCTTCGGAGATGCGCGCGTCTATCTCGAACGCTTCATCGCGGTCGCACGCCACATCGAAGTGCAGATCTTCGGGCTTGGCGACGGCCGCGTGCTGTCGCTCGGCGAACGCGATTGCTCGCTTCAGCGTCGCAACCAGAAAGTCGTCGAGGAGACGCCCGCGCCCAACATCTCGAACGAGACCCGCGCACGCCTGCACGCAAGCGCCGTCGCGCTGGGCGAGGCTGTCGCTTACGAATCCGCCGGCACGGTCGAATTCATCTACGATGTCGGGCGTGAGGACTTCTCGTTCCTCGAAGTGAACACGCGCCTGCAGGTCGAGCATCCGGTGACCGAGGCCGTTTTCGGCGTCGATCTCGTCGAATGGATGATCCGCCAGGCGGCGGGCGAGTTCGTCGCGCCTGCGCAGTCGTCCCTCGTCCCGCAGGGCGCGGCGATGGAGGTGCGCATCTACGCGGAAAATCCGCAAGCGGGATTCCGCCCCTCGACTGGCCTGCTGACGCAGGTGGCCTGGCCGGAGGGCGTGCGCCTAGACGGCTGGATCGAGACTGGCAGCGACGTCACGGCTTTCTACGATCCGATGCTGGCGAAACTCATCGTGCATGGCGACACGCGCGACGCTGCGCTCGCTCGCTTGCGCGCGGCGCTCGAGGCCAGTCGCCTGCAAGGCATCGAGACCAACCTCGACTATCTGCGCGCCATCGCCGCCACGCCGGGCTTTGCGGCGGGCGAGGTCTCGACGGCGGACCTGAAGGACTTCGCATTCACGCCGCGCGCCATCGAGGTGATTGCGCCCGGCGCGCAGACAAGCGTGCAGGACTGGCCCGGGCGTCTCGGCCTGTGGGATGTCGGCGTGCCGCCATCCGGACCGATGGACGACCGCTCGCACCGGCTCGCCAACCAGATCCTCGGCAATGCCGAAGGCGCGCCGGCGCTCGAATGCACCATGACGGGACCGACGCTGCGCTTTCATTGCGACGCCACCATCGCGCTCACCGGCGCGCAGATGGCGGCGACGCTTGATGGCGAGGCGGTCGAGTCCTTCAAGCCCGTGGACGTGCGGGCAGGGCAGGTGCTGGCGTTGGGCGCCATCGTCGGTCCGGGCCAGCGCACCTATCTCGCCATCGCGGGCGGCTTCGATGCGCCGGAGTTTCTCGGCTCGCGCGCGACCTTCTCGCTCGGCAAGTTCGGTGGACATGCGACGGGCGTGCTGCGCGCCGGTGACACGCTGAAACTTGCCGGCGCCGCGATTACCCAAGACACGACGACGCTGGATGCGCCGCAGCTCACCAGCGAATGGACCATCAAGGTGCGCTCCGGCCCGCATGGCGCGCCGGATTTCTTCGAAATGGATGACATCGCCGACCTGCTGTCATCGCGCTACGAAGTCCATTTCAACAGCGCACGCACGGGTGTGCGGCTCATCGGGCCGCAACCGCGCTGGGCGCGCAAGGATGGTGGCGAAGCGGGCCTGCATCCCTCCAATATTCACGACAACGCCTACGCCATCGGCGCCATCGATTTCACCGGCGACATGCCGATCATTCTGGGCCCCGATGGCCCGAGCCTCGGCGGGTTCGTCTGTCCAGCAGTCATCGCGCGCGACGACATGTGGAAGATGGGCCAGCTGAAGCCGGGCGACGGCGTGCGCTTTGTTGCGGAAGACGGCTATGCGTCGGCGGTCGCGCCGCGGATTGCGCTGCGTGACGGCGCCAGCGTGCAAAGCCCGATCCTGCGCGCGGCGGACGGCGATGTGCCGGTCGT
>JAQGKM010000340.1 GCA_028290125.1 Hyphomicrobiales bacterium
TCGACCGCGAAGCCGTGGTTCATCGACACGATCTCGACCTTGTCGGTCGTGAAATCCTTCACCGGATGGTTCGCGCCGTGGTGGCCCTGATGCATCTTCTCGGTCTTCGCGCCGACGGCGAGCGCCAGCATCTGGTGGCCGAGGCAGATGCCGAAAGTCGGGACTTTCCGGTCAAGCAATTGCTGGATCACCGGCACGGCGTATTTGCCGGTCTCGGCCGGATCACCCGGGCCGTTCGACAGGAACACGCCGTCGGGCTTCATCGCCATGATGTCTTCGGCGCTGGTCGTGGCCGGCACGACGGTGACTTCGCAACCGGCGTCAGCCAGCAGGCGCAGGATGTTGCGCTTCACGCCGTAATCGATGGCCACGACCTTGAACTTGCGGTCGGCCATTTCGCCATAACCTTCGCCGAGCTTCCAGACGGTTTCATTCCACACATAGCTCTGCGCGGAGGTGACGCCGGGCACGAGGTCCATGCCGTCGATGCCGGGCCAGGCGGCGGCTTCCTTCTTCAGCGCTTCGACGTCGAACTTGCCGTCGGGCGCAAAGGCGATGACCGCATTGGGCATGCCCTTTTCGCGGATGAGCGCGGTCAGCGCGCGGGTGTCGAGGCCGCACATGCCGACGATGTTGCGGGCCTTCAGCCACTGATCGAAATGACGCGTGGCGCGATGGTTGGCGGGCTCGGTGACATGCGCGTGGACGATGACGCCGCGGATGCCGGAGGCGGCCGCCATGTTGACCGTCTCGATGTCTTCCTCGTTGGTGCCGACATTGCCGACATGCGGGAAGGTGAAGGTGACGATCTGGCCGGAATAGGAGGGGTCGGTGAGGATTTCCTCATAGCCGGTGATCGCGGTGTTGAAGCAGACTTCGCCAACCGAATGCCCGGTCGCGCCGAGGCCGAAGCCTTCGATCACCGTGCCGTCCGCCAGCACCAGGAGGGCGGTCGGAACGGGCGTTTGCCAGCCTTGGGACGCGGCTTGGTCTTGAACGGTCGTGGTCATGGCTCTACACCGTCTTTCGCGCGTTCGGACGCGGCGCCAGTGGAGGCGCTGCGCGGCCGACGGCAAGTCTTCGAGGATCAGGGCTTGTCGCGCCACTATATAGTGTGCGCGAGGTTCGGGCGGAAGCTAGGTGAGGGCGCCTTTCGCGTCAACCCTGTGGGATAATCCGAAGCCTGAGCGGTTTCAGCCATTTAGCAATGCCGGGCCATGCGCCCTGGCGAAGGAGTTTGAGATCATGTCCCTGCGCGAGCGTTTCACGACCATGATGAAGGAGTCGATGAAGTCCGGCGACAAGCCCCGCCTCGCCACCGTGCGGATGGTGCAGGCGGCGCTGAAGGACAAGGACATCGAGGCGCGCGGAGCCGGCAAGACCATCGGCGAGGACGATATTCTGGCGCTCCTGCAGAAGATGGTGAAGAGCCGGCAGGAGTCGCTCACCATGTATGAGCAGGCTGGCCGCGAAGATCTGGCGTCACAGGAGCGCGGCGAGATCGCCGTCATTCAGGAGTTCCTGCCGACCCAGATGGGCGAGGACGAGGTGAAGGCCGCCATCGCCGCCGCGATCAGCGAGACCGGCGCCGTCGCCATGAAGGACATGGGCAAGGTCGTGGGCGCGCTCAAGGCCAAGTACACGGGCCAGATGGATTTCGCCAAGGCGAGCGCCATGGTCAAGGCGGCCTTGAACGGCTGATCCCGCCCTCTTCGGGCGGCGGGAATTTCGTGCTAGTCTCGCCGCCATGAATTTTCGAGCGACAACCCGAGCCGCCGAAGGGCTGCCCCGCCGCGCTTTCACCGTCGAAGAGGTGGAGCGGATGGTGGAGGTCGGCCTGATCGAGGAAGACGAACGCCTCGAACTTCTGGGCGGGGAGCTCGTGCCGATGTCGCCGAAGGGTTATTTCCACGAGAGGGTCAAACTGGCCCTCAACATGTTTCTCGCTCGGAATTGCCCGGAGCGATTTTTGATTGTTCCGGAAACAACGTTCCGGCTATCCGACGACACGTTCGTCGAACCGGATTTCTTGGTCTTTCCGGCCTCAGTGTCCCTGCGAGACCTGAAGGGACCGGACGCCGTGCTGGCGATCGAGGTCGCAGACTCCAGCCTCGGCTATGATCTTGGCCGCAAGCCGCGGATCTACAATCAGTTTGCTATCCCGGAACTGTGGGTCGTCGACGCGAAAAAGCTCGTCACTCACGTGCATCGTGGCCCGACCGCCGACGGTTATTCGGACGTGAGCGTGCACGAACCCGAGGCGCTGTTGACGCCATTGATGGTCCCCGAGTTCGCCGTGCGGTTCGCCAGTCTCGACCTCGGACCCTGAAGTCCTTCAAGTCATCTGTGGATAACGGGCGCCGCAGGCCATATGCCTGAGGTTTGGCCCGCTCCCCCTGTATCTGAGACACATGCGCTTCACGCCGACATTTCTGGACGAGATCAAGGCCCGGCTGCCCGTCTCCGAGGTGGTGCGCCGCCGCGTCAAATTGCAGAAGGCCGGTCGCGAGTGGAAGGGGCTGTCGCCCTTCAACCAGGAGAAGTCGCCGTCGTTCTTCGTCAACGACCAGAAGATGGCGTGGTTTGATTTCTCCTCGGGCCGCAACGGCAATGTCTTCGATTTCGTCATGGAGACGGAGGGGCTGAGCTTCCCGGAAGCAGTCGAGCGGCTGGCCGCCGAAGCGGGCCTCGCCCTGCCGACCGAAAGCCCGGAGACGCGCGAGCGCGAACGCGTGCGCGCGTCGCTGCAGGACGTGCTCGACATGGCGGCGCAATTCTTCGAGGCGCAATTGCAGGCGCAAGTTGGCGCGCGGGCGCGCGGCTATCTCGCGGACCGCGGACTTGGTCCGGCGGTCCAGAAGCAGTTTCGCATCGGCTATTCGCCCAACGAAAAGTTCGCGTTGCGCGATCATCTCGCGGGCAGGGGCGCCACCCGCGACCAGATGATCGAGGCCGGGCTGCTCGTCCACGGCGACGACATCGCGGTGCCGTACGACCGCTTCCGCGATCGCGTGATGTTCCCGATCTGCGATCGCTCCGGCAAGGTCATCGCCTTCGGCGGACGCGCGCTCGACAAGGAAGTCAGCGCAAAATATCTGAACTCGCCCGAGACGCCGCTCTTCCACAAGGGCTCGGTCGTCTACAACCACCACAACGCCCGCAAGGCGGCGCATGAGCGCGGCGGCGTGATCGCCGTCGAGGGCTATGTCGACGTCATCTCGATGAGCGTCGCCGGTTTCCCGCAGGTGGTGGCGCCGCTTGGCACGGCGCTGACGCCCGACCAATGCGAACTGCTCTGGCGCATGGCCGAGGAGCCGGTGCTCTGCTTCGATGGCGACCGCGCGGGCCGCAAGGCGGCGTACCGGGCGATCGACACTGCCCTGCCGCTGATCGGACCGGGCAAGAGCCTGCGGTTCGCCTTCCTGCCGGACGGGCAGGACCCGGACGATCTCGCCCGCAGCGGCGGTCATCAGGCCATCGCCGACGTTCTGGCCGGGGCGAAGCCGCTGGTGGAGGTGCTCTGGACCCGCGAGACCGAGGCCGCGCCTCTCGATACGCCCGAGCGCCGCGCCGCGCTGGAGCGTAGGCTCTCCGAGCTCATGAACGGCATCCGCGACGAGACTTTGCGTCGCTATTACCGCGACGACATTCGCGCGCGGCTCGACGCCCTTTCGGGCCGTGCCTCCGGCGGCTTCCGGCGCAGTGGCCAACAGGGCGGGGCGCCCGGCGCGCCGCGCCGTCCCCAGACGGGCGGGAAATTCCAGCGCGGCGGGTTCCAGCCGCCGCCCTCCTACACCGCCTCCGCGCCCTCGGTGAGCGCGAGCCTGACCCGCAGCCGGATGTTCTCCGGCGCCGGCGGGGCCCCGCGCCGGGAGGCCGAGATCCTGCTCAACTTGCTGAATCATCCGGGACTTCTTGCCCAGCATGCCGAGGATCTGGCGGAAATCGAGATGATCGGTCGCGAGACCCAGCGCATGCGTGCGGCGCTGGTCGCCCTTGCGTCGGAGAGCTTCGTCGACCATGTCGAACTGCGGATGGCGCTTGACCGGGTGGGGCTTCAGCCGGCGCGGGACGCGATCGAGGCCGCCGTGCAGCCGATTGTCTGGGCTTTGAAGCCGGATGCGGCCGAGAATGACGCTTCCGAGGTTTTGCGGCAGGCGCTGGCCTTGCATCGGCGCGCGCGGGCGCTACATAGAGAACTGAAATCCGCAGAAATCGCACTCGGTGAGGACGCCAACGAGCAGAACCTCGCAAGGTTGCGCGAGATTCAAGCCGAGCTTTCTGGAATCGAGGGGCGCGAGGCGGCGGTCGAGGGCTTTGGTTTGTCCTCCGGGCGCCAGGGTCAGTCTTTGTAGTTCAGCTAGCGCTACCGAAGGCAGGACTCGCGCTTTGGCAGTGTTTTCGTTAGTTAGGGCCGGTTTAAGGCCCGTCGGGCCTAATGGCAGCATCTGATTCGAAGAGATGCAGCCTGGCCGATCAGCCGGGGGCGGGGCCAAGTTCTGTGGCCGACCCCTCCGACGCAGGCGCGGGATGGAGTTAAGAATGGCGAAGAAGGACGAAGAGAAGCGCGACGGCGAAGGCGCGGCCCCGGATACGGCCGACAGCCCGTTGCTCGATCTTTCGGACGCCGCCGTCAAGCGGATGATCAAGCTCGCCAAAAAGCGCGGCTATGTCACCCATGACGAATTGAACGCCGTCTTGCCGTCCGAAGAGGTCTCCTCCGACCAGATCGAGGACGTCTATTCGATGCTCAATGAAATGGGCATCACTGTGTCGGAAGCCGAAGATAACGAGGACGGCGAAGGCGAGGAAGCCGCGCCCGATGAGCCCGAGGAATCCGATTCGACCGATCTGGTCGACACCGCGCGCCCCGCGCCAGTCGTCGCGACGAAGTCCGAGCCGACCGATCGCACCGACGACCCCGTGCGCATGTATCTGCGCGAGATGGGCTCGGTCGAGCTGCTATCGCGCGAGGGAGAAATCGCCATCGCCAAGCGGATTGATGCCGGCCGCGAGGCCATGATCGCCGGTCTCTGCGAGAGCCCGC
>JAQGKM010000346.1 GCA_028290125.1 Hyphomicrobiales bacterium
AGACTTCGCGCATAACACTACGCGCTTCGTCGTGCTGTCGAAGACGCCCGACTGGGTCGCGCCCAACAATGGCCCGACGGTGACGACGTTCGTCTTCCGCGTGCGCAACGTGCCTGCGGCGCTCTACAAGGCGCTCGGCGGTTTCGCGACCAATGGCGTGAACATGTCGAAGATCGAGAGCTACATGGTGGAAGGCGAATTCGCCGCGACGCAGTTTCTGGTCGATGTCGATGGCCATCCGGAAGATCCGGCTCTCGCGCGGGCTTTTGAAGAACTCGCGTTCTTCACGCGCGAAGTGCGCATTCTGGGCGTCTATCCGGCGCATCCGTTCCGCATCGAGTCCCAGAAAGCGGCGGAGTAAGCCTTCTTCGTCATTGCGAGCGGAGCGAAGCAATCTGGTCAGCGACGTTTCAGGTCGCCTGCGATCCTGGAAGATGCGCGGAGCCGAAACGTCTCACCCGCGGTCTCTGGATTGCTTCGCTTCGCTCGCAAAGACGGCTTACGCGCGTACCCGAGCGGTCGCCTCGTCGTCCACGCGCACGCCGCTCGCATCGGCCTGCGCCAACCAATCGCGCACGCTGCGCCCACCCAGCATCAAATCCGCATCGACATCCGCCAGCGGCGCCAGCACAAACGCGCGCTCTTTCGCGCGCGGGTGCGGGATCGTCAGGTCCGGCTCGTCGATTTTGGCATCGCCATAGGCGATCACGTCGATGTCGATGTTGCGCGGTCCCCAGCGGTAATCGCGCACGCGGCCGCTGGTCTTTTCGATGCGAAGGCACAATTCGAGCAGCGCGCGCGCCGAAAGTATCGTGTCGATCGCCGCCGCCATATTCAGGAAATCCGGCTGGTCGGTCACGCCCCAAGGCGGCGTGCGGTAGACGCGCGAGATTGCAACGAGGGTCACGCCCTCAGCGGCTTCCAGCGCCCGCAGCGCGGTCAGGAATTCGCCCGCGACGTCGCCCAGGTTGCCGCCGAGCGCAAGGTAAGCGCGTGTCATGCGTCGCTGCGCGACAGGCGCAAATGGATGCCGACCGCCGACAGACGCTCCGCGATCGGCGGCTTCAGCTTGCGCACGCGCAGGTCCACGCAGGTCACTGTCGGGAATTCTTCAAGCAGGCCGCGCGCCATCGCGCCCGCCGCTGCTTCGACGAGCTTGTAACGCGTATCGACGAAGAGCTTGCGAACCGTCTTGACGATCCGGTCGTAGTCAAGCGCATCGCCGAGTTCATCGGACGCTGCGGCGCGCGAAATGTCGGTCGTCAGTTCGAGATCGAGCAGAAACGCCTGGCCGAACTCGCCCTCGTGGCGGTGCCAGCCGTGATAGGCGTGGAGTTCGAGCGCTTCGATGAGAACTTGCGCGATCATGCCCGTCCCTGTGCTGTGAAGGCGGCGACCATTTTCATGGCGTCGACGTGAGGCGCGACGTCATGCGCGCGAATGATGCGGGCGCCTTGCAGCGCGCCGAGCGTGTGAAGCGCGAGCGTGCCGGCGAGCCGGTCGCGCGGATCGGCGCGGCCCGTCACGGCGCCGACGATGCGCTTGCGCGAGGCGCCGAGCAGCACCGGGCAGCCGAGCGCGGCGAGCGCGCCGATCTCGCGCACGAGCGTCATGTTCTGTTCGGGCGTCTTGCCGAAGCCGATGCCGGGATCGAGGATCAACCGGTCGAGCGAAATGCGCGCGGCCTGTGCAATCTCCATCGAACGCAGCAGGAAGGCACGCACCTCTTGGACGATGTCGAGCGACGCGTCTTCGCTCTCGCGATTGTGCATCAGCACTGCCGCGGCGCCATGGTCGGCGACGACGCGCGCCATGTCGGGGTCGCGTTGAAAACCCCAGACGTCATTGACGATGGACGCGCCGGCGGCGAGCGCGCGGGCCGCGACCTTCGCCTTCATGGTGTCGATGGAGATCGGAATGGAGACTTGCGCCGCGAGCGCGCGGATGACCGGCTCGACGCGGGCGATTTCGTCCTCGGCCGAAACGGGCGTGTAGCCGGGCCGCGTCGATTCCCCGCCGATGTCGAGAATGTCGGCGCCTTCGGCGGCCATCTGCAGTCCGTGCGCGACGGCGCGCGCGCCCTCGTCATGGCGCCCGCCATCCGAAAAGGAATCGGGCGTCACGTTGAGAACGCCCATCACGAGGGGCCGCGCCGCAAGGCGCAGGACCCGTCCGCCGGGCAGGGGAACGCTGCTGTTGGTCATCGCGCGCCCATCAACGTCAGGCGCGGGTTTCTGTCAACGCGGCGGTGAGCGTTCCTTCTCCCGCACTGGCGGGAGAAGGTGGCGCGCGAAGCGCGACGGATGAGGGCGGTTCCACATCAGACGTGATGCACCGGCAGGCGCCCTCACCCGTCTGGCTGCGCCAGACACCCTCTCCCGCCAGCGCGGGAGAGGGGCGCACCGGCGGATATGCTTCAGAACCCGGGCTCCCGCGCCTCCGCGAACGCCCGCATCAGGTGGTGGGCGATGGCGATCGGCGCCGGCGCGATCAGGCCGCCGGGGTGCGCTCCGGCGAACATCGCCTGCACCTCCGTGCGGCTGATCCAGCGGGCGTCTTCCAGTTCGGTCGTGTCGACGACGATCTCGCGCGATAGCGCCTGCGCGAAGCAGCCGATCATCAGCGAGGCGGGGAACGGCCAGGGCTGCGAGGCGTGGTAGGCGACGGCGCCGACGCGCACGCCGGCTTCCTCCGCCACCTCGCGCCGCACGGCGGCCTCCACCGTCTCGCCCGGCTCGATGAAGCCCGCCAGCGCCGAATACATGCCGGGATTGAAACGCGGCTGGCGCCCGACGAGGCAGGTGTCGCCATCCGTCACCAGCATGATGACGACCGGATCGGTCCGCGGAAAATGCTGGGCCGAGCAGGCGGCGCAGAGCCGCTTCCAGCCGCCGGAGGACGCCTGCGTGGCGGCGCCGCACTGGGCGCAGAAGCGGTGGCGGGCGTGCCAGTGGAGGATGCTCTTGGCCTGCGCCATCACGCCGAGCAGCGGCGCGGGCAGCAGGCCCTGCACCGCGAGGCTGCGCAGGTCGAGACTCACCAGCCCGGTGTCGCCCTCGCCCGATTCAGGCGCCGCCTCCTCGAGCAGCGTCGCGAAGATGGCGCCGGCGTCGTCCTGCCCGAGCAGAACCGTCTCCCGCGCGGAGCCCAGCGCAGCGAGATCGCGCGCGCCGAAGAAAGGATCGAGCGCCGCGCCGCGCTGGCGCAGCAGCGGGATGTCGCCGGTGAACACCACGTGTCGGACAGTCTGCGCCTCGCGCAGCCGGGCCACGAAGGCGGGGTCGTCGCGATGATTGGCGAGGCGATCGAGCGGATTGGCTCCATAGCCGGTGAGGGCGGAGGCGTCGTATGTGGGGTTTTGCATGATGGCTTATTCTAGGGCGCAGGCCGATGATGTGAAAGCCCGGCCTCAGGCCCTTGCATCGCACGCGCCGGACTGCCAAATAGGGCTCGGGAGGTTGGCGGTGGACGCACCACTCGCCAATCGGGTCAGGTCCGGAAGGAAGCAGCCCTAACGAGACCGGGCGGGTCTCTGTCCAGCCTCCTACCATTTCGCCCGGCGCGCGGCCTCTTGCCCGGCCGGGCCTGTCGCGAACTGGCCTCCGCAGCATGACCGACGCGCTTCCGCCGATCTCCTCAAGTCCGGGTGGCGGCGAAACCGCCCTGTTTCCCGACGCCGGTGAAGCCCCTTCGCTCGGGCTCGCCCTCGGTCCGTCGCCCGCGCCGCAGACGAACGGCGAATATCGCGTGCTGGCGCGCAAGTACCGGCCTTCGAGCTTCGACGACCTGATCGGCCAGGAAGCCATGGTGAGAACGCTCACCAACGCCTTCAAGCTCGATCGCATTCATCAGGCCTACATCCTCACGGGCGTGCGCGGAGTCGGCAAGACGACGACCGCCCGCATTCTCGCGCGCGCCTTCAACTACGAGCTGCCTGCGCACGACGGCCAGCCGGCCATCGACCGCCCGACCGTCGACATGCCCGTGCTCGGCGTGCACTGCCAGGCGATCATCGAGAGCCGCCATGTCGACGTGATCGAGATGGACGCCGCCTCGCACACCGGCATCGACGACATCCGCGAGATCATCGAGAGCGCGCGCTATCGCCCGGTGATGGCGCGCTGCAAGGTCTACATCATCGACGAAGTGCACATGCTGTCGAAGGCCGCCTTCAACGGCCTTCTCAAGACGCTCGAAGAGCCGCCGCCGCACGTGCGCTTCCTGTTCGCCACGACCGAGATCGACAAGGTGCCGGTGACGGTGCGCTCGCGCTGCCAGCGCTTCGACCTGCGCCGCATCGAATCCAACGTGCTGATCGATCATCTCGCGGGCATCTGCCGGCAGGAGCATGTCGGCGTGTCGCGCGAGGCGCTCGCTCTGGTGACTCGCGCGGCCGAAGGCTCGGTACGCGACGCGCTGTCGCTGCTCGACCAGGCGATTGCGCATGGCTCGTCCGCCGGCGCCGAGGAAATCGCCGCGACGACGATCCGCGACATGCTCGGCGTCGCCGATCGCGCGCGCATCGTCGACATGTTCGAGAGCGTCATGAAGGGCGACATCGGGCAGGCGATGACCGCCATGAAGGAGCAGTACGACCAGGGCGCCGACCCGGCGCTGATCCTGTCCGACCTTGCCGAATTCGTGCATTTCGTCACGCGCCTGCGCATCATTCCGGATGCGCACAACGACGCCGCCGCCACCGAGGAAGAGGTGACGCGCGGCAAGGAATTCGCCGCCTTGCTCGGCCCCGCCGTGCTGACGCGCGCGTGGCAGATCCTGTCCAAGGGCATCCAGGACGTGCGGCATTCGCCGCGTCCCCTCGCCGCCGCCGACATGGTGCTGGTGCGGCTGGGCTACGCGTCCGACCTGCCGACGCCCGAAGATCTGATCAAGCGCCTGCAGGACACGCCGCCGCCCGCGCGCGGTCCGGCGCCTTCGTTGCCGTCCGGCGGTAACGGCGGCGGCGCCACGGCCTATGCGCAAGGCGGGTCGGCTCTTCGCATGACGGCGTCGGCGCCACTCGCTTCGCCCCGCGCGCAGGCCGCCGCCGCGCCCGGCGTACGCATTGCGACCCTGCAGGATATGATCGCGCTGGCGCAGGCCAATCGCGACATCCAGACCAAGATCGCGCTCGAGCGCGATGTGCGTGTCGTGCGCATCGAGGGCAATTCATTCGAGTTTTCGCTGGCGCCCGGCGCCTCCCCGCAGATCGCCCAGTCGCTCATGCGCAAGCTCTCCGACTGGACGGGCGAGCGCTGGATGGTCGCCGTGTCGAGCGAAGCCGGCGCGGCGACCGTGAAGGAAGTCAGCGAGGCGAAGGAAGCCGAGCGCATGCGCGGCGTGCGTGCCGAGCCGCTGGTGCGCAGCGTGCTGGAGCGTTTTCCCGGCGCGGAAATTATCGCGGTGCGCACGATCGACGAGCCCGACACGGCGCCGGCGCCGGCCTCGTTCCGGCCGGGCGGCGCCATCAATGACGACGTGGTCTACGCCGACACCGAAATCGGCGAAGACGCCGACGACGATCTCTGAGGAGCATTCGCATGAAAGACATGTTCGGACTGATGAAGCAGGCGCAGGCCATGCAGCAGAAGATGCAGGACCTGCAGGCCGAAGTCGAAAACGTCACGGTCGAGGGACAGTCGGGCGGCGGCATGGTGCGAGTCACGCTCACCGCCAAGGGCGTCATGCGCGCGATCGCCATCGACGACTCGCTGCTCGCGCCGTCCGATAAGGAATTTCTCGAAGTACTTCTCGTCACCGCGCATGAGGATGCGCGCCGCAAGGTCGAGGCGCTCGTCGCCGAGAAGATGCAGGCGATCACCGCCGGCCTGCCGTTGCCTCCGGGCATGAAGCTGCCGTTCTGAAATGGCAGAACGCGTCGCCGGTCCGGAGATCCAGCGCCTCATCCAGTTGCTCGCACGCCTGCCGGGTCTCGGGCCGCGCAGCGCGCGCCGCGCCGCACTGCATCTCATCCGCAAGCGCGAGGAGCTGCTCGGGCCGCTGACCGACGCCATGCAGGTCGCGCGCGAGCGCATCGTCACCTGCACGGCCTGCGGCAATGTCGACACCTCCGATCCCTGCACGGTGTGTCGCGACGAGCGCCGCGATCCCAATGTGCTGGTGGTGGTGGAGACGGTGGCGGACCTCTGGGCGCTGGAGCGCGCCGCGGCGATCCGCGCGCGCTACCATGTGCTCGGCGGAACCCTGTCGCCGCTCGACGGCGTCGGGCCGAAGGACCTCAACCTGTCGTCGCTGGTCGACCGCGTGCAGAGCGGCGGCGTGCGCGAGGTGATCCTGGCGGTCAACGCCACGGTCGACGGCCAGACGACCGCGCATTACGTGACGGACTTGCTGAGTTCGCAGAACATCCGCGTCACGCGGCTGGCGCACGGCGTGCCGGTCGGCGGCGAGCTCGACTATCTGGACGACGGCACGCTGGCGGCGGCGATCCGACAGCGCACGGATTTCTGAGATGAGCGCAACCCTCTCCCATCGGGAGAGGGCGGACTCGGGGCAAGGCCCCCGCCGGGGTGAGGGGCTACGCTGCTTGGGAAGAGGCGCATCCCCTCATCAGTCTGCTCCGCAGACAGCTTCTCCCCATGGGAGAAGCGGACTCGCGTGTCGCCGTTCACATTACCGTCCCGGCTAAGTTGAAGCGGGAACGATTGCCCCCTCAGACCTGTTTTCTTCTCATAAGAGGGAACAGGAGACCGACATGACACCGATGATCAAGAAGGCCATGGGCGCGACGCTTGCCGCTGTGACGCTGGCCGGCACGATGGCGTCCTTCTCGACTGAAGCTTCGGCGCAGTATCGCCACCATTACCGTCACAACAACGGCGGCGCGGTTGCGGCCGGCGTGGTCGGCGGCCTTGCGCTCGGCGCGCTGGCGGCTGGCGCCGCGAACGGCGGCTACGGCTACGGCCCGGGCTACGCCGCACCCGTGTATGGCGAAGAATGCGCCGTCAGCTACCGCCGCGTCTGGGACGGTTACCGCTGGGTGCAGGAACGCGTCCGCGAGTGCTACTAACCTCTCGCGCCTGACGCGACAAAAGCCCTCTCCCGCGCAAGCGGGGGAGGGTTTTTTCATTCCGCCAGACTGAGCAGCGGCGCCGTTGCGGGGGCCGGCTCGACCGCGAGTTCGCCGACGTCGACCTGCTCGATCCGCTCGCCGCGCTTCACGAGCTTGGCGGTCGATGTGGTGATCTCCTCGACATCCTTCTGAGTCTGCCGGAAATGCTGGTCGAGCCGGCCGACACGCTCGCCAAGCCGTCGCACGTCCTGCATCAGCAGCCGCACCTCGCCCTGGATGACATGCGCCTGCTCGCGCATCTTGGCGTCACGCACGAGCGCCTGCGTCACCTGCACGGCCATCATCAGCAGCGAGGGCGAGACGATGACGACGCGCTGCCGGTGCGCGCGCTGCACGACGTCGTCGAAATGCTCCATCAGATCTGCGTAGATCGACTCCGACGGCACGAACAGCAGCGCCATGTCCTGAGTCTCGTTGGGCAGCAGATAGCGCTCGGCGATGTCCTTCACGTGCTTGCTGAGATCCGCCCGCACGCGCGTCATCGCGAGGCTGCGCGCGTCGTCTGCGCGCGCATCGCGCAAAGCGGTGAATGCCTCGAGCGGAAACTTGGCGTCCACCACCATGACGCGCGGATCGCCCGGCAGGCGGATCACGCAATCGGGGCGGCGGCCGTTCGACAGCGTGAACTGGAATTCGTAGGCGCCGGTCGGCAGCCCGTCGCGGATGATGGATTCCATCCGCCCCTGGCCGAAGGCGCCGCGGCTCTGCTTGTTCGACAGGATGTCCTTCAGCGAGACCACTTCCTGCGTCAGTCCGGAAATCTTCGTCTGCGCGGCGTCGATCACCGCAAGCCGCTCGCCGAGCTTCGCCAGATTGTCGGAGGTCGACTTGGCGCTGGCCTCAAGCCCCTGTCCGACGCGATGGCCGACATGGTCGAGCCGTTCGGCGAGCGTGCGCGCGAGCTCGGACTGGCGGTTGCTCAGCACCTCGGCCATGGACTGCAGGCGGCCCGACAGCTCGGCGTTCATGCGCCCGAGGTCGGCCATCTTGTCGTCGAGCTCATATTGCCGCTCGCGCTCGGCGGCGAGTTCTTCCAGGCGCGCGGCGTTCGCCCGCGAAACCGCGCGCGCAAGCGCCAGCACGGCGATCAGCGTCAGCGCGACGCAGCCCGCCGCGGCCTGCGCGAGGGTGACGGACACGCCACCGAGCCGGAAGAGAATCATGTCCATGATCGCAGGCTAGCGCATTTCACCACGGCGCGCGAACATAAAGTGAACATCGGCGCGCGATTGACCCCAAACCGTCGCACGCTTATCTCCTGCGGGAGCGAGCGAAACGGAAAACCCGAGCGACACATGGCCATCCTGTCCATCATTGAAATTCCAGACCCGCGCCTGAAACTCGTGTCCGAGCCGGTGGCCCAGGTCGACGCCGCAGTACGCCGGCTGATGGATGACATGATCGAGACCATGTACGACGCGCCCGGCATCGGGCTGGCGGCGATCCAGGTCGCGGTTTCCAAGCGCGTGCTGGTGCTCGACGTCGCCCGCGAGGACGAGAAGGCGCAGCCGCTCTTCATCGCCAATCCGGAGATCGTCTGGTCGTCCGAAGAGCTGAACGTCTATCAGGAAGGCTGCCTGTCGATTCCCGACTACTACGAGGACGTCGAGCGCCCCAAACAGGTGCGCGTGCGCTACCTCGACCGCGACGGCAAGCAGCAGCTTCTGGAAGCCGATGGATTGCTCGCCACCTGCGTCCAGCACGAGATCGATCACCTGAACGGCGTGCTGTTCATCGATCATCTGTCGCGTCTCAAGCGCGAGCGCGTCATGAAGAAATACACGAAGGCCGCGCGCCTGCGCTCGGAAGCCTGATCGGATCATGTCCATGCGCGTCGTCTTCATGGGTACGCCCGACTTCTCCGTTCCGGTGATGACGGAGATCGTCGGGCAAGGCCACGAGATCGTCGCCGTCTACACGCGCGCGCCGAAGCCCGCCGGCCGCGGCATGGACCTGCGTCTGTCGCCGGTCCATGCGCTGGCGGACAAATTCGGCATTCCGGTCTTCACGCCGAAAACGCTGCGCGATGCCGACGAACAGGCGCGCTTTTCCGCGCTCGACGCCGACATCGCCGTCGTCGTCGCCTATGGGCTCATCCTGCCGAAAGCGGTGCTCGATGCGCCGCGTCTGGGATGCCTCAACCTGCACGCCTCGCTGCTGCCGCGCTGGCGTGGCGCCGCGCCGATCCAGCGCGCCATCATGGCGGGCGATGCGGAGAGCGGCGTGATGGTGATGCGGATGGAAGAGGGGCTCGACACCGGCCCCGTCGGAATGGCCGAGCGCATCGCGATCACGCCCGACATGACTGCGGGCGAGCTGCACGACAAGCTCTGCGTGATCGGCGCCGACCTGATGGCGCGCGCGCTTGCCGCCGCCTCGCGAGAGTCGCTGCAGTTCACGGCGCAGTCGGATGAAGGCGTCACCTACGCGCACAAGATCGAGAAAGCCGAAGCGCGGATCGACTGGTCGCGCGATGCGCAGAGCCTGCACAACCATGTGCGCGGACTGTCGCCTTTTCCCGGCGCTTTCTTCGAGGTCGATCTCGGTCGCGGGCTGGAGCGCGTGAAGGTCCTTCGCGCGAGAATGGCGGAAGGTCGCGGCGCCGCAGGCGTTTTGCTGGACGATGCGTTGACGGTGGCGTGCGGCGAGGGCGCATTGCAATTGCTCGACGTGCAGCGCGCCGGCAAGGGGCCGATGAAGGCGCAGGAGTTCCTGCGCGGCGCACGTCTCGTCAAGGGCGCGCAACTTTCGCTCGGCGCCGGCGCCTGACATGGCGCGCTACCGGCTCGACATCGAATATGACGGCGCGGCGTTTTGCGGCTGGCAGCGGCAGGCCAATGCGCTCACCGTGCAGCAGGTCATCGAGGATGCGCTGACGCTGGTGGACGGCCGCAAGGCGATCATCCGCGGCGCCGGCCGCACCGACACCGGCGTACATGCGACCGCGCAGGTGGCGCATGTCGAATTGCGCAAGGACTGGCGTCCGGACCGCTTGCGCGACGCCGTCAACGCCAACATGCGCCCGCATCTCGTCGCCGTGCGCGACGCTTCGATCGTGGCGGATGATTTCGACGCACGCCATTCCGCCGTGCGTCGGCGCTACCTCTATCGCATCGTCAATCGCCGTGCGCCGCTCACCGTCGACGCTGGCCACGCGTGGTTGGTGAAGGCGCCGCTCGATGTCGAGGCCATGCACGAAGCCGCGCAGCAACTGGTCGGCAAATATGATTTCACGACGTTCCGCGACGCCGATTGCCAGGCGCAAAACCCGGTGCGCACGCTGGAGCGGCTCGACGTGTCGCGGGTCGGCGACGAAGTGCACGTCTATACCGCCGCGCGATCTTTCCTGCACCGACAGGTGCGCTCGATGGTGGGGTCGATCGAGCATGTCGGCTCCGGCAAGTGGCGCGCACGCGATCTGCGCGACGCGCTGCTGGCGAAGGACCGCGCGCGTTGCGGAACCGTCGCGCCGCCGACGGGGCTCTATCTGGTCGGCGTGGATTACTAGACGAACAGTCTGAGCAGGCCGACGCCGATCAGCGCATCGCCCGTCGCCAGCAGGGCGGCCGCGCCCGCCGTCACGCCAAGCGTGATTCTCGCCGCATACCAGCGCATCTGCATGATCAGCAGGGCGGCCGCGACCGCGAACAGGGCCGCAAGGGCCGGCGTCGCCCAGCCGATGGCGAGCAATAGAGCGGGCACCGCCAGCATGGCGGCGGCGAGCACGCTCGACCAGTTGCAGATGATGATGAACGGTGCGAGTTGCGCGCGCAGACGCAGCACGTCAGCCAGAGCGATCGACAAAAGCGGCAACGTCAGCCACAGCGCCATGAAATCGAAACTGGTGTGGGCAAGCGCATCGGTTCGCTCGAAAAGCGTGCCGCCTTCGCCGGGCAGGTTGGTCGCGGCGCGGTCGGCCGCAAGCCAGATGACGAACACCGGCGCGGCGAGCAGGGGCGCGCGGAACGAGCGCCAGAACGCCTGCTCGTCGACATCGAACCGTGCGGCGCCTTCAGCGCGGCGGTTGAGGAGCGCCCAGGAGCCGGACAGCGAACGAACGATTTCTTCGACAGCAAGGATCATGGCGAGCTCCCGGGAGGGGTCTGCTTTAACCATTCAACTTTCGTCGAGGTTCACTGGCAAGTGTTAATTTTGTGCGCCGCAGCATTTTTGATCGTCAATGCAAGGAGCGTTGCGACGAAGCAATCCATCCAGCGGCTGCCATGGACTGCCGCGTCGCTTCGGATCTTCGCAATGACGAGAGGCTGGATCAGCCGAAGTAGGACGTGAGCACGCGGCCGTAGATCGCCGCCAGACGCTCCAGATCGGCGACCGGCGTGCGCTCGTCCACGGCGTGCATGGTCTGGCCGACGAGGCCGAATTCCACCACGGGGCAATGCGCCTGAATGAAGCGAGCGTCGGACGTGCCGCCGGTGGTCGACAGCGCGGGGCGACGGCCCGTCTCCGCCGCCACGGCATCGGCGACGAGGTCCACGAAGGGGCCGGGCGAGGTCAGGAAGGCGACGGCGTTGGTCGGGTCGAAGACGAGATCGATCCGCGCGTCAGGCTCGGCGGCGCGGACGCGGGCCTCGATCTCGGCGGCGAGCGTGTCAGGCGTCCATAGGTCGTTGAACCGGATGTTGAACGTCGCGCGCGCCGCGCCCGGGATGACGTTGGTCGCCGGATTGCCGACATCGACCGTGGTGACCTCGAGATTGCTGGCGTCGAAATGCGTCGTCCCTGCGTCGAGCGCCGTCGCCTTGAGCGCGGCGAGCACACGCACCATGCGGGGCACCGGGTTGTCGGCCAGATGCGGATAGCCGACATGGCCCTGCTTGCCATGAATCGTCAGCCGCCCGGTCAGAGAGCCGCGCCGGCCGATCTTGATCATGTCGCCGAGCGCATCCGGGTTGGTCGGCTCGCCAAGGATGCAATGGTCGAAAATTTCACCGCGCGCCTTGGCCCAGTCGAGCAGCTTCACCGTGCCGTTGACGGCCGGGCCTTCCTCGTCGCCGGTGATCAGGAAAGCGATCGAGCCCAGCGGCGCCCCCGGCGCACGCACATGCGCGATGGCGGCGGCGATGCTGGCGGCGAGCCCGCCCTTCATGTCCACCGCGCCGCGTCCCCACAGCTGGCCGTCCGCGACCTCGGCCGAGAAGGGCGGGAACCGCCATTGCGCGGCCTCGCCCGGCGGCACGACGTCCGTATGGCCGGCAAACATCAGGCAGGGCGAGGCCGTGCCGATGCGGGCGTAGAGATTGTCGATGTCGGGCGTGCCGGGCGCGGTGAAGGTCACGCGCTCGCAGGTGAAGCCGGCGGCCGAGAGGTAGCGCGTCGCGACGTCGAGCGCGCCTTCGTCCGCCGGCGTCACCGAAGCGCAGCGGATAAGGTCGCGGGCGATGTCGAGCGCGCTTGCCGTCATGGCGTGGTTGAGGACCGAATCCCGAGTTCGTACAGGGTCCAGAGGATCACGACAGCAAGGCCCGCGTCCAGCACCCATGGACTCCAGAACGGCACCATGTCGGGCACGCGCGGCGCGATCCAGTGGGCGGCGCCGGCGAACAGCGCCAGCACGAGCGGCAG
>JAQGKM010000355.1 GCA_028290125.1 Hyphomicrobiales bacterium
GATGCGCGTGAATTTGTCGGACCTCGCCGCCAAGGGCGCGACGCCCAGGGGCTTCGTGCTGGCGCTGGCGCTGCCACTGCCACAGAACGACGACACCCTCTCGAAGCGGGAAAGCGCGGACCCGGCAAAGCCGAGCCGGGTTGAGGGGATGTCCGCCGATTGGCTCGGCGCCTTCGCCCAGGGTCTCGGCGCGGACATCCTGACCTACGCCTGTCCGCTGCTCGGCGGCGACACGGTCATGACGCCCGGTCCGCTGATGGTTTCGATCACGGCGTTCGGGGCCGTTCCCACGGGCCGCATGGTCCCGCGTACCGGCGCGCGTCCCGGCGATCTTCTCTATGTATCGGGCACCATCGGCGACGCCGCGCTCGGGCTTCAGGTCAGGCTGGGTAAGTTCGCGGCGCCGGAGGTCGATCACCTGCTCGCGCGCTATTTGCGTCCGCAGCCGCGCAACGCGCTGGCGCCCGCGCTGCTGGACTGCGCCAGCGGCGCCATGGATGTGTCGGATGGTCTTGTCGGCGATCTTGCCAAGATGCTGCGAGTCTCGGGCGCCTCCGCCGAGGTCGAGCTTTCGCGCGTGCCTTTGTCTTCGCAGACGGCGGCGTTGATTGCTGCGAATCCGTCGGCGCTGGAGACCGCGCTGACCGGCGGCGACGATTACGAGATTCTCGCCAGCGTTCCGCCCCAACATGCAGAGACGTTCGAGGCGCGCGCTTGCGAGGCCGGCGTGGCGGTGACGCGGATCGGCCATGTCACGCGTGGCGACGCCGCGCCGCAGTTTCGTGACGGCTCGGGCGCGACGATTGCCTTCCTGCGGGGCTCCTACAGCCACTTCTGAATGCGGATCGCCCGCAATCCCGGCTTTACAAACAGCGCCTTACGCAGAACGATGGCGGTCCCAAAAACATCAACAAACTGGAGCGGGACATGGCGCGCGATTTCGAAGACTTCTGCTGGCGGGACATTGTCGACAAGGACATTCTCGAGATCTACGAGCCCTATGTCCGCAAGACCTACGTCGGCCCGAAGCCCGCGATCCTCGCGATCGACCTCTACAACAAGGCCTACGAGGGCGGAAACAAGCCCGTCATCGAGGTGAACCGGACGCATCCGGGATCGTGCGGCGAGAATGCCTGGAAGGCCATCGAACCGACGAAGCAGCTGTTCGCCGCCGCGCGTGCGGCCGGCATTCCGGTGATCTATTCGACGCGACACGCCGATACGGCGGGCGTGAAATCCACCAACCGCAGCATGCGGGAGGAAAAGGAAGATCAGTACGGCATCTATCACGAGTTCACCCCGCAGCCCGGCGAACTGGTGATCTACAAGGAGCGCGCATCAGCCTTCTTCGGCACGCCGCTGGTGGCGCATCTGCGTCTGCTGGGCGTGGACAGCCTGATCATCCTGGGCGAAAGCACCTCGGGCTGCGTGCGCGCTTCGACGGTCGACGCCTATTCCTATGGCTTCCACAGCGTGCTGGTCGAAGAATGCACCTATGACCGCTCGGCGCTGAGCCACAAGGTCAACCTGTTCGACCTGCACCACAAATATTGCGACGTGATGCACATCGAGGACGTGCTCGAGCATTTGGGGCAGATGTCGCGCAAAGCGGCTGCGGAGTAGGGGAGCTCTTCCTTCTCCCGCCCTCCGGGAGAAGGAAGACACCGCTCGGTCATTCCTGCTCGGTGCGCACCATTGGCGACAGTCCGAGCTTGTCGAACAGCGCGCCGCGATGGGCGTCGGCGTAGCGCATCGCGTTGAGATGCGCCGGCATGCCGTAGGTCAGCCGCGCCATGCGCTCGTAGAGCGTTTCCACCCAATGCAATTCGCCGAGAATGTCGGCAGGGTCCGCGCCGCTCGCGATCCAGGCGGACGACCATGTCTGGTTCCAGACGCCGGCTTCTTCCGGGTTTGTGCGTCCCGTCATCAGCGATTCATGCGCGGGATCGCCGTAGGCGAGCGCGGACGCCTGTTCATATCGGCGCAGCCGAATGACGGCGTCGGCGATATCGCCTTCGGGGTCGAGCTGCTTGTGAGCCCATTCGAGACATTGCGCGAGGCTTTTCGCCGACACTCCAGTCCCTCCATTTCAATTGATCGGAGCCATCCTATGGCGCGCCGAAGGTGTGCGCCAGCCTGTTCATTCCACACTTTCTCCGCGTACAAATGTCGTCGTGCTTGCGCTTCGATCCGGAAGTCGAAATGCTTGACCCCAAGGCGCTGCCATCAAGGCGCCGTCAGGGAGGCAGGTATGACTCAGGACCACGACGATCCGCATGTGAAGGTTTCGCGCCTTCCGGCACTGCCGAAGCCGCTCGACCCCATTGTCGCAGAGCTTTTCGAAAACACCCGCCAGAGGGGCGGGCATATCCTTAATCTCCACAAGGTGTCGGGACATGCGCCGCGCCTGACGCGCGCCAAGCGTCCCTTCACCTACGCGTTGCGCAACGATTGCGATTGCCCGCGCATCTACCGCGAAATCGCCATCTGCCGCACGGCCATCAATGTCGAATGCGATTACGAGTTGCACCACCATCATCCGCTTGTGGTGAAAGCGGGATTGAGCGAGGCGCAATTCGAGGCGTTGCGCGACTGGACGTCGCAGGCGACGTTGTTCGACGAGAAGATGCGTGCGGTTCTGGCGTATGTGGACGAGATGACCCTTCAAAAGGGAAACGTCAGCGACGCCACTTTCGAGGACTTGTCGCGGCACTTCTCGCCCCGCGAAATCATCGAACTCAGCTACAACGCGACGTCCTATTACGCGAGCGGCCTGTTCATGAAGGCGCTGGCGATCGAGCCCGACGAGGAAGGCAAGAAAGCCGCGCCGGGGAATTTCTGAGCTCCGTGATTGCGAGCGGAGCGAGGGGGAGCATTCAGCGGAGCCGCAGCCGTTGCGAGATGTCTCTCTCCTGCAACCCGTAAAGCGCATCGATGAACGCCGTGCGGAACGATGCCGGGCCGCTGGCCTGTTCGGCCGCCATGTCTCCCGTCACCGCATAGGCTGCGAGCGCGCTGACGGTTGCGGCGAACGGGTCGCCGCCACAGCCGACGAAGGCCCCGACATATCCCGTCAGCGCGCAGCCGAGCGCCGTGACTTTGGTCATCAGCGGCGACCCGTTGGCGAGACGCACGAGCGCGTGGCCGTCGGTCACCACATCCACCGCCCCGGTGGCGGCGACGACGCACAGGCCGTGACGGGCGAGCTTCTGCGCCAGCGCCTCGATCTCGGACGTGTCATGCGTGCTGTCGACGCCGCGCGGCGCGCCGGCTTCCTGCGTCAGTCCGGCAAGCCGGGCCACGGCCATGATCTCGGAGGCGTTGCCGCGGATTACGGCCGGGCGGTGGCGCAGCAGTTTGCCGATTGTTTCATTACGAAATTGCGTCCCGCCGGCCCCGACGGGATCGAGCACCCACGGCACGCCATGCGCCCGCGCGGCGGTCGTCGCCACCTCCATCGCCTGCGCGCCAGCAGCCGAGAGCGTGCCGGTGTTGACGACCAGCGCGGAGGCGCGGCGGACGAACTCCGGGCTTTCCTCCGGTGCAAATACCATGGCGGGGGCGGCGCCGGCCGCGAGCAGAACATTGGCCGCGATATCCATGGAGACGTAGTTGGTGATCATCTGGACGAGCGGCCGGCCCTCGCGTACCGCCGCGAGCAACGCGCCGGTCTGCGCCGCCAGGGCGTCGTGCGGGGAAGGGCTGGTTGTTTCCATGGGGCTTTTCTACCGCAGATCCCGCATTCGCGACAGTCAGGCAGGCGACTTTGGGCTTTCGCCTAAGGTGTGCTGGTCAGACCTTGCATCTCTTGTATTCTGTCCAGCGTGCAAAGCGCTGCTGCGGCCCGAATCAGGCCGGAGACATCTCACGCCGGCAGGGCGGAGCAATAACAGCAACGGGCCTTCCAAGGCTCGGGACCAACAAGGGCGGGGAGTCTGATGATCTCATTGTGGCTTATTATTCTGGGTGGCCTTCTGTCCATTGTGTATGGCGCCGTCACGATCCAGAAACTCATGCAGGCTGACGCCGGCTCAGCGCGCATGCAGGAGATCGCGGCCGCGATCGCCGAAGGCGCGCAGGCCTATTTGCGTCGCCAATACCTGACCATTGCGATTGTCGGCGTCGTCATTCTCGCCCTCATCTGGTTCCTGCTCGGCGGCCTCGTGGCCATCGGCTTCGTCATCGGCGCGGTGCTCTCGGGCCTCGCGGGCTTCATCGGCATGAACGTGTCGGTGCGCGCCAATGTCCGCACCGCGCAGGCGGCTTCGGTGTCGCTGGCGTCCGGTCTCGACATTTCCTTCAAGGCGGGCGCGGTCACCGGCATGCTGGTCGCCGGCCTCGCGCTGCTCGGCGTCGCGGTCTACTTCACCTATCTGGTGACGGGGCTCGGCCTGGCGCCCTCCAACCGCACCGTCATCGACTCGCTGGTCGCGCTGGGCTTCGGCGCTTCGCTGATCTCGATCTTCGCGCGCCTCGGCGGCGGCATCTTCACCAAGGGCGCTGACGTCGGCGCCGACCTCGTCGGCAAGGTTGAAGCCGGCATTCCGGAAGACGATCCGCGCAACCCGGCGACCATCGCCGACAACGTCGGCGACAATGTCGGCGACTGCGCCGGCATGGCGGCGGACCTGTTCGAGACCTATGCGGTGACGATCGTCGCCACCATGGTGCTCGGCTCGATCTTCTTCGCCAAGGAGGCGGGGCTGGTGTGGTCCTCGATGATCTATCCGCTCGCCATCTGCGCGACGTGCATCGTGACGTCGATCATCGGCACCTACTTCGTGAAGCTCGGCGCCAACAATTCGATCATGGGTGCGCTCTACAAGGGCCTCATCGCCGCGGGCGTGCTGTCGATCGGTGGCCTCGCCATCGCGACGCAGTTCATCACCGGCTGGGGCGTGTTCGGCACGACCTCGACCGGCACGGTGGTCACCGGCTCGGCGCTGTTCATGTGCGGCATCGTCGGGCTGATCGTGACCGGGCTCATCGTCTGGATCACGGAATACTACACCGGAACGGGCAAGCGTCCGGTTGTGTCGATCGCGCAATCGTCCGTCACCGGGCATGGCACCAACGTCATCCAGGGCCTTGCGGTCTCGCTGGAATCGACGGCGCTGCCCGCCATGGTGATCGTCGGCGGCATCATCTCGACCTTTCAGCTCGCGGGCCTCTACGGCACGGCGATCGCGGTGACGACCATGCTGGGTCTCGCCGGCATCATCGTGGCGCTCGACGCTTTCGGGCCGGTGACCGACAATGCCGGCGGCATCGCCGAAATGGCCGGGCTGCCGAAGGAAGTCCGTCACTCGACGGATGCGCTCGACGCGGTGGGCAACACCACCAAGGCGGTCACCAAGGGCTACGCCATCGGGTCTGCTGGCCTCGGCGCGCTGGTTTTGTTCGCCGCCTACACCAACGACCTGCAGGCCTTCATCAATGAAGGGCGTCCCTACTTCAAGGACATCGGCGTGGTCTCGTTCGACCTGTCGAATCCTTACGGGGTGGCGGGCCTGATCTTCGGCGGCCTC
>JAQGKM010000376.1 GCA_028290125.1 Hyphomicrobiales bacterium
GCGACAGTCAAACCGCCCTCATCCGTCGCGTTTCACGCGACACCTTCTCCCGCCGCGCGGGAGAAGGGGCGCACCCGTCCTACTTCCCCGACACTTTCTGCTGCCAGGACGTGTCGATGTACTTCGACGAGTCGCCCTTGGCGGGGTTGCCGTAGACGCGGCGCAGGTCGAGCACCGAGTCCACGCCCTTCAGGTTCAGCGCCGCATTGCGCGTCAGGCCGCCGGGGCCAGTGAGGCGCGACCAGATATCCTCGGCGTCGGCCTTCGACAGGCCGGGCGTGCGCTTCATCAGCACCTCGACGGCGCCGTCCTTGTTGTCGAACACATAGTTCTGCGCCGCGATGACGGACCGCATCAGCGCGAGAACTTCCTTCTCGTGCCCCTTCGCCCAGCTCTGGCGCACGGCGTAGACCGATCCCTGCGAGTCGCCCAGCGCCGCGGCGGCGTCGTCGAGGATGTTGAATCCCTTCTTCTGCAGCTGGATGTCCTGCGGCGACGACAGGATGCCGACCTGCGCGCGGCCATCTTCGAGCGCCGCCATGCGCCCGTCGGTCGCGCCTACCGCGATGACCTTGTAGTCCTTGTCGGTGATGCCCTTGCGCTTCAGGATTTCATAAAGCACCGTCGCATAGCCCGACGACACGGCGTCCACCGCCACCGTCTTGCCGCGCAGGTCCTCGTATTTCTTGATCTCGGGCCGCGCCACGACGCTGTTCAGGCCCGAATGCACGCCCAGAATGGCCTTCAGGTCGAAGTCCGGAAATTTCACCGCGCCCTCGCCGTCCGTATAGGCGACGATATTGTCGAAGGCCGTGGTGACGAATTCATATTTGCCGGACATGACATCCTGCATCTGGTCCTTCGAGCCCGCCGTCTTGTCGAGCGTGACGGCGAGTCCCTCCTTGGCGAACATGCCCTTGTCGAGCGCGACCCAGGCGGGAAGGTTCGTCGCGCCGCCGAAGCCGATCATGCGGATGGGCGTGGCGCCTTGCGCGAAGGCCTGCGTTAGGCCGCTCAGCAGGAAGGCGCAGGCGAGCGTCGTGCGGCGTGTGATGTGGTTCATGTTTCGCTCCTGAAGTTTCGTCATTGCGAGGAGCGAAGCGACGCGGCAATCCATCTCATGGCAGCCACCCGAAGATGGATTGCCGCGTCGCCTTCGGCTCCTCGCAATGACGAGGAAAAATTACGGATAGCCCGGATACGTCCGCTCGGACCCGAAGCCCCAGTAGTTGCGCAGAGTGTCGGGTCCCCATGTCTTCGGACGCTGCGGGCGGTCCTGATGCCACGGGCGCGGCTCGAAATAGCCGAGATCCTCGTCCTTCATCTGGTCCATCTCGCAGAACATCTCGACGCGCACATTGTCGTGGTTGCGATGATAGCAGGCGACATTGTGGCCGATGATGTGGCGGCCCGGGCCCCAGACGAGGCGGATGTCGTTCTTCGCCAGCGTTTCCGCCGCGCGATGGATCTCGCCCCAGTCCTTCACCTCGAAGGCGATGTGATGAAGCTGCGGCTTCGGATCGACGACGAAATTCACCGTGTGATGATCGACGCCGCAGCGCAGGAAGGCGAAGAAGTCGCCGCGGAAATCAGACACGCGGAAGCCGAGAAACTCCGTGTAGAACTTCACCGTGTCGACGACGCTTTCGACACGGTAGGCGACGTGGCCAAACTTCACCGGCATGATGCCGACAGCGGTCTTGTCGTCTGGCGCGAATTCATAATCCGCGTAGATCTCGAGCAGCGTGCCCTTGTTGTCGTTGAAGCACAGGGCCTCCTTCACGCCCGGCGTGATGCCGCTCCGGCGTTCGGACTTGATGCCTTCCTTCTGCAGTTTTGCCGCAAGTTCGCCGAGATCCGAGCCTGGCTTGATCTGGAACGAGAGCCGCGGCAATTCGCCGGCCGACGGGCCCTTTTCAATCACGATCGCTTCCTGGCCCATCTTGGTCGCCAGCACCGCGCGGTTGGTGTCGCGCGTGACCAGCGAGAGGCCGACGACGCGCGTGTAGTAATCGAGCGAACGCTCGAGGTCTTCGACTGTGATCGTGGCGTGCGCCAGTCGCTTCACCTGAATCATGGGAATGGCTCCTTCTTGCTTCTTGTCGGATCAGCCGCCGATTTTGTGGGCGCGCACATTCATGCGCAGTTCGCCGAATTGCGGCAGTGAGTTGACGCGCACGACATCGCCCGGCTGCACGGGGCCGACGCCCTTGGGCGTGCCGGTGTAGAGCAGGTCGCCGGGATAGAGCGTGTAGAACGACGAGGCGAACTCGATCAGGCGACGGATCGAATAAACCATGTGCTGCGAATTCGAGTCCTGCCGCTTCTCGTCATTGACGTGCAGCGTGAACGGAATGTCATCGACATTGGGGATCTCGTCAGCGGTCACGATCCAGGGCCCGAGCGGCGTGTAGCCGTCGACCGACTTGCGGAACGAGCGGTCTTCCGGTCCGCGCACCGTCATGTCGAGGCCGAGCGCGTAGCCGGCCACGTAATCGAGCGCCTTCTCCTGCGTGATGTCGGTGCCCTTCTTGCCGATCACGATGACGATCTCGGCTTCATGATCGTTGCGGCGATCGGGAAAGCGGATGTCGATCGTCTCGTTCATGCCGACGACCGACGAGTTCGCCTTCAGGAAGATGCCGGCCTTGCCGATGTCCGGACCCATCTTGGAGGGCGCGCCGGCGCGGTTGGCTTCCATCTCGGCGATGTGGTCGCGATAGTTCGTCGGCGCCGCCATCGTCTTGGTCCAGCGCGCGACGGGCGGCAGCAATGGCACCGAGGCGAGCGGAACGCCCGGCGCCGACTTCGCCAGCGTCTCGAGGCGCTCGCGCCACTCCGGCAGCGCCGCGATCACGGCGTCGCCGCGCATGTCGTAGGGCGCCTTCGCGCGGATCTCGTCCTGCGCGGAGGTCACGTCGTGCACCATGTCGCCGATGACGACGCCGAGGCGGTCCTGGCCGAAGCGGCAAAGTTTCATTTTTGAAGTCCTTTTCTTGACGCGGTCTTGTCGTTCAGGCGTTTTGTGAATTCTGGATGCGGCGCTCCAGCCAGCGCAGCAGGGCCACGATGGCGATGAGCGGCATGATCTGGATGACGCCGAGCGCGCAGACGGCGCCGTAACTGCCGCCCTCCTCCCACATCGTCAGGCTGATCGTGCCGAGCACATGGGTGCCGGGACCGACGAGCATGATCGAGGCGCCGAGCTCACGCACGGCCAGCACGAAAATGTAGATCCATGCCGACAGCGCGACCGGGATCAGCAACGGCGCGAGGATTCGGCGGAACACCTGCCCGTAGCTCGCGCCGCTTGTATGCGCGGCTTCCTCGAGCTCCTTGTGGATCTGCACGAGACCGCCCGACGCGAAGCGCATGCCGTAGGGCATGAACAGCGTCAGATAGGCGATGAGCAGGATCCAGATCGTGTTGTAGACGGGGATCGGCAGCAGCAGATAGGCGAAGAGGATGCTCGCGCCGACGATGATCGACGGAAAGGCGATCGGCAGGAAGGCGAGCAGGTCGAACATCCAGCCGTAACGCGGCAACGCGCGTTGCGCGA
>JAQGKM010000406.1 GCA_028290125.1 Hyphomicrobiales bacterium
AACAGTGCGAGCGGGCGCGGGGCTCCGGGTTCAAAATCCCATAAGCCATCGGCGATTTCGTCGCCGACTTCCGACAGCAGCGGGATCGGGAAATGGCGAGCGAGTTCCGCGGCGCTGACGCCGGCAAGTTCGTCGCCCTTTTCGAAGACGTAGGGGTAGGGAATCTCCTGCCGGCTCGGGCCGACTTCGAGCTGTGCGCCGAACTCCATCGTCAGCGGCCCCAATTGTTCCAGCAGGTAGGGCCGGAACGCTGCGGGCTGGGTGATCGTCGTCGTGTAGCTGCCGGGCGTCGGAAATTTCGCGAAGGCGCGCCGGGTCGAAAGCGGCGCTTCGCTGGGAGCATGCGTGATGCGAAGTTCCGGATAGCGAAACTTGCGGCGGGTGGCCGCGTCCGGCCTGCGACCATCCGCAAAGAACGCCTTCAGCGCCGTGCGCAACGCCTCGACGGCGCTGGCGTGCATGCGCTCAAGTTCCGCGACCGCCGCTTCCGGCGTAGCGACATGCTTCCATTCCGACCTGTCCCGATCCGCCACACGCGCCTCCTGTTGTCTCGAATCTAGGCCTGCTCCGGCCTCTCGGCCAGACCGCGGCTGGCTTGAAGCCGCGATGGCCATGCTTTATCCCTGAGTTCAGAACAATAAGGGGAGGGTGTCACATGTCGTTGCCGCTTTATCAGGCTTCCATTCCGGTCATGCTGCAGATGCTGGGTGGCCTCTCGGGCATTTGCGACAAAGCCGCCGCGCATTGCGCCGAGAAGAAAATCGACCCGTCGGCCCTGCTGACCGCGCGCCTCTTTCCCAACATGTACATGTTCCAGAAGCAGGTGCAGGTCGCGACTGACTGGGTTCGCAATACTGCGGCCATGTTGTCGGGTGTCGAAGCGCCCAAGCCGGCGAATGATGAGAAGACGTTTGACGATCTGCGCGCGCGGATCGCCAGCACGGTCGCCTTCGTCAACAGCATCGACCCCGAGAAGATCAGCGCGGCGGAAGGCCGCGACATCACCTGGGCGACCTCCTCCAACACCCGCGTCATGAAGGGCGAAGATTTCGCGCTCCATCAGGCGTTGCCCCAGTTCTTTTTTCATGTCACGAGCGCCTACGCGATCCTGCGCCACAATGGCGTCGAGCTCGCCAAGCGCGACTTCATGGGCGACGTGCCGCGCGTGAAGCACATCTGACCTGCACGAGCCACGAGAGATCCTGCAATGACCATCAAGCGTATTGGCCCCGGCGTCCGCATGAGCAAGGCCGTCGTTCACGGAAACACGGTCTATCTTGCCGGCCAGGTGGCCGACAAGTCGGTGGGGCTGAGCGTCGCCGAACAAACGCAGGAGATCGTCGATCTGATCGACTCCATCCTGGCTGAAGCCGGCAGCGACAAGACAAAGGTTCTCTCGGCCACGATCTATCTCGCCGACATTGCCACCTTCGCGGACATGAACTCGGTCTGGGACAAATGGGTCGTTCAGGGACATACGCCTGCGCGTGCGACTGTCGAAGCCAAGCTGGTCGCCCCGCAGTACAAGGTCGAGATCGCCGTCATCGCGGCGATCTGAGCTTATTATCAAAACAAAGAAGCCCCGGAAAACCGGGGCTTCTCATGACACCGAGCCGCAAAGGCCGCAGGGAGAAACATCGATGACGCGCGACGAAGCGAAGCTCAAACTCGTGGCCGGTGGCCATATCCTAGCCGCCGAAGGCCAGGGCGATCTCACGCGCGGTCATATCTCGGTCCGCGATCCCGAAGACGCGTCGCGTTTCTACATGAAGCCGCATTCCTTCGGCTTTGACGAGATGACGGTCGACAATCTCGTGACCTGCAACCTCGAAGGCGAGAAGGTCGACGGCTGGGCGCCGCGTCACAGCGAAGTCTTCATTCATTCGGAAATCTTCCGGATGCGCCCGGACATCAACTCGATCATCCACACGCACCCGACCTACTCGGTGGCCTTCTCGGCCTCGGGTCGTCCGCTGCGCGCCTTGAGTCAGCCGAGCGCGCTGTTCCTCAACAATTACGGCGTCTACACCGGCTCGATCGACCTCATCCGCTCGCAGGACATGGGACGCGGCGTCGCGCAGGCGCTTGAGAATTTTCCCGTCGTTTTCCTGAAGAACCATGGCGTCGTGGTTTGCGGCACGTCGATCGATGAATCGGTCATCATCGCGCTGATGCTCGAGAACGCCTGCCAGATCCAGATGATCGCGGAAGCCGCCGGCGAGACCGCGCCGGAATTCCCGACGCAGGACGTGATGGCGCTGCGCAAGAAGCTGCTCAGCCCCGAGCAGCAGGAGATCAACTTCAATTATTTGCGTCGCAGGGTCGAGCGCACGAAGTAAGGCTCCGGCTGCAAGCTATCTGGCGGCGGGCTCGATCCCGCCGCCTTGAAGAAGATCGAGGGAGAGAAGCATGAAGGCGATTGTCATCCGGCAATTCGGTCCGCCCGACGTGATGGGTTACGAGGAAATTCCGGACCCTGCGCCGCGGCGTGGTGAGATCCGCATCGTCGTGCATGCCGCTACCGTCAATCGCGTGCTCGATGTCGCTGTGCGCCGCGGCGAGCAGGCGCAGCGCGGCGTTGAACTGCCGCTCATTCCCGGCGTTGATTGCGCCGGCGTCATCGACGCCGTCGGCGACGGCGTGACGAAATGGAAAGTCGGCGACCGCGTCTGTGCGGCCGGCCGCATGCCGCTCGATCCCTGCAACGAAAACGGCTCCGACGCCACTGGCAAGACCGGGATGATGGGCATCAAGCGGCCCGGCGGATTTGCCGAAAAGGTATGCGTGCCAGCCGCATCTGCGTTCGCCCTGCCCGACGCGCTCGGCTTCCATGAGGCGGCCGTGGTGATGCGCCACTGTCCGACGGCGTGGAATCTTCTTTGCAACATCGCCGAACTCAAGGCTGGCGAGTGGGTGCTGATCATGGGCGCCAGCGGCAATCTCGGCAGCGTCGGGATCCAGATCGCCAAGCACGTGATCGGCGCCAAAGTCATCGCGACAGCCGGTTCGCGTTCGCGCGCCGACGCCGGCCTCGAACTCGGCGCCGACCACGCGATCGACTACTCCACGCAGGACCTCCTCGCCGAAGTGATGCGCATCACCAGCGGCAAGGGCGTGAACGTGCTTTACGACAACATCGCCAATCCCGACATTCTCCCCAAGGCCTTCCACGCCCTTGGCGAAGGCGGCCGTCTCGTCACCGCCGGCGCGCATGGCGGACCCAACGTCACGATCAACTTTTTCCATCTCTACGACAGGAAGATCACCATCAAGGGGATGCCGGGCGCGCGCGACGCGGATCGCCCGAAATGTTTCGCTGCGGCCGCCGAGGGCAAGATCCGCGTTCGCATCGCGCATGTCCTGCCGCTGTCGCAAGCCGCAGAAGCCCACCGCATGATGGAAGCGGATGCGGGCATGGGCAAGATCGTGCTCGACCCTACGCTGGGATGAGCGTCAAACGCCCTTGAAGAGGCGGAACATCTCGCTGATCCGCCATGGCTTGGCGATCAGGTTCGCGTTGGCCGGAAGCTGCTTGTCCATGACGCTGGCGGCGCCGGTCGACAGGATCACCTTGATCGCCGGCCAGGTCTTCATGATGATGTTGGCGAGAACGACGCCGTCCATGCCCGGCATCATCGCCTCGGAGAAGACGGCGGACAGGCTGAGCGCCTGCTCCTGGAGGATCATAAGCGCCTCCTCGCCCGTCTCGGCCTCGATCACGTTGAGCCTGAGTTCCTCCAGAATGGAGCGCGCCAGCGAACGGACTTCGGGCGCGGAGTTCACCACCAGCACGCTGTGGCCGACAGCCGCAGCGCCGGCGACTGCGCCGAGCGTCGCGATGCCGGCTGCCGCGATCGTGCCGGCGCCGGCCTTGCGCAGCCGCACGCCGGCGCTTTCAGCCTCGCCGATGAACTCGACGCCCGCGTTCTGCAAAGCCTGACGAACGGCGCGAAGCTTTTCGGGACTTCCCGAATACCGGCCGGTCTCGAAATTATGAATGGTGTTGCGGTGGACGCCTGCGGCCTGCGCCAGTTGGTCCAATGACCAGTTTACCGCGGCTCGGGCCATTCTCACTTGTGCTGGAGTCACGGCAATACACCTCGCTGTCGGTTGGCAGCAGGTATAAAGAAACAAGTCAGCGGCCTCAACACAATCGTGCGGCCAAGGCTGACAGTCGCCGCACGCTTGCTGAACTGGCCCGGCGAGGCTATGGCAAATGCAGATCTCAAAGAGGCGGCGACCCGGATGACGATACGCGTTCACCAGCAGGATTTGCCCGATGGCGCGTCATTTGGCGCGAGCGTCGCCATCGATACCGAAACGCTTGGCCTCAACCCGCATCGTGACCGGCTTTGCGTCGTGCAGCTTTCCGCCGGCGACGGCTCGGCTGACATCGTCCAGATCGCCAAGGGACAAACCCGCGCGCCCAATCTCGAGCGGCTTCTTGCCGATCCCGCCGTGCTGAAGATCTTCCACTTTGGTCGGTTTGACATCGCCGTGCTGGAACAAGCCTTCGGGGCCCGGGTCGGGCCGGTCTATTGCACGAAGATCGCGTCGCGGCTGGTGCGCACCTACACCGACAGGCACGGCCTGAAGGACCTCGTGCGTGAATTGTTGGGCATTGAGCTTTCCAAGCAACAGCAGTCATCCGACTGGGCTGCGACCACGCTGACGGACGCGCAACTCGCCTATGCCGCCTCGGATGTGCTTCATTTGCATGCCATTCGAACCAAACTCGACGCCATGTTGGCGCGCGAGGGGCGAACTGAACTGGCCCAGGCCTGCTTCGGTTTTCTGCCGACGCGCGCCCGCCTCGACTTGTCGGGCTGGCCCGAGCAGGACATATTCGCTCATCAGTAACAGCTTGAGCATAAGATGGCTGCGCGCCCCGACGGGGAGCGAGGGATGCATGCGGTGACTGTGACAAAGAGCGGCGAACGTGGACTGGCTGCAGCCGAGCGCTCGCGGGCTTTCCGTGCGGCTGGACGTCATTCGTCGCGCGTCGTTTTCCTGCGCAGGACGATCATTTTATCCGCCGTCGCCGCGGTTGGCGCCCTGGTCTGGGTCGGCGTCTACAATCCATTTTCTGCTGTGATCCCGGATGTCGCCATCAAGGGCGCCAATCTGGATGGCACACGGGTGACGATGGAGCAGCCGCGCCTGGCGGGATATCGCAAGGATGGCCGCCCCTACGAGGTCAACGCCAATTCCGGCGTTCAGGACATCCGGCGGCCCAACCTCATCGAGCTGAACAATCTCGATGCGAAGATCGGCATGGCGGACCAGTCGACCCTGCATGTCGTTTCCGCCGCCGGCACCTACGACAGCCTGCGTGAATTCATGGACTTCACGAAGCCGGTTCGCATCAAGAGCTCGACATACGACATCGACATGAAGAGCGCCAAGATGGACTTCAAGGCCGGAACGGTCGCGACCGAGCAGGATGTCAAGGTCGTGCTGTCGACGGGTGAAATCCTGGCCGAAAGCATGAACATACTCGACAACGGGCAGAATATCGTTTTCGAAGGCAGGGTCCGTTCGACCTTCGAGTCGCAGGATGGGCCACAAGACGGGCCGCAAGGCAAAGGCGAGACGCAATGAGAATTGCTTGCATTCTGTTGGCGGCTGTTTGCAGCGCCGGACTTCTCGCAGGCGGCGCGCAGGCCGCAGGCCCCGTCGCAGGCTCCAAGGCCCGCTCCGGCGCCAGCCCTGTCCTGCCTGGTGGAAACACCAAGGCGCCGATCACCGTCGATGCGTCCAAGCTCGAATATTTCGACAAGGACCAGAAGCTGATCTACTCCGGCGGCGTGGTCGCGACGCAGGGCGAATCCACGATGCGCGCCAGCACGATGGTGGTGTTTCTCGCGCGTCCGGACGAAGCCGCGACCTTGCAGTCCGACACGGGCCGCATCCGCCGCATCGAGGCGGCCGGACCCGTCACCGTGACGCAAGTCGATCAGGTCGGCACCGGAGACAGCGGCCTATACGACAAGGCCGCAAACAAGGTTTATCTGATCGGCAACGTGGTCCTGAGCCAAGGGCCGAATGTGACCAAGGGCGAACGGGATTCGAAGCTCGTCTACGATCTCGAGACCGGCTATGCGCAGGTCATCGGCGGTCGCGTGAATTCGATCTTCACACCCGGATCTGCGGACGAGAAGAAGCCCTCCGAGAAAAAATCTCCCGCGCCGTCTGCGGCAAGGCCCACCCGCTGACGTACCGCCACCTTCACCTCAGGCATTGCGTCTCCGGCGGCGAACTTGTACCGCTGTGGCGACAACAACCGCGATCTTGCCAGTGCTGACGAAACCGTCCCGGACGCCGAATGCCCCGACAGACTCGAGCGCGCGCGACGTGCTCGACGTCCATTCGCCGTTTGCGCAAGGGACGCCGGAACTGGAAGCGCTCGGCGAGGGCTGGCTAGCGGCCTATCATCTCGGCAAGACCTATGGTGCGCGACAGGTCGTGCAGGACGTCAGCCTGGCGGTTCGGCGCGGCGAAGCTGTAGGACTGCTGGGCCCCAATGGCGCGGGCAAGACCACCGTCTTCTACATGATCACCGGCCTCGTGCGCCCCGATAAGGGCGCCATCGACCTCGATGGGCATGAAGTCACCAAGCTCCCCATGTACCGCCGCGCGCGGCTCGGCATCGGTTACCTGCCGCAGGAAGCGTCGATCTTTCGCGGCCTCAACGTCGAGGACAACATTCGCGCCGTGCTGGAAGTGGCTGTCCCGGACCGGGACCGGCGGGAGCATGAACTGGAATCGCTGCTTGAGGAATTCGACATCAAGCGGCTGCGCAAATCTCCCTCGATCGCCCTCTCGGGCGGCGAGAGGCGGCGCTGCGAGATCGCCCGTGCGCTGGCCGGGCAGCCGAGCTTCATGCTGCTCGATGAGCCTTTCGCAGGCATCGACCCCATTGCCGTGGGGGACATCCAGCAACTCGTCAGGCATTTGACACAGCGCGGGATTGGCGTCCTGATCACCGACCATAATGTGCGCGAGACGCTTGGGTTGATCGACCGCGCTTACATCATTCATTCCGGACATGTCCTCACCGAGGGTACGCCGGACGAAATCGTTGCAAACCCAGATGTCCGGCGCTTTTACCTCGGCGAAGATTTCCGGATGTAGCCGTTCCGGCGCACTTGGCCGCCGGTCCGCGCAGGCGCCAACACGGTTATGCCTGCAACGCATAGCCATCCAGATCGAAATGAGTTATATGCAAGTTCCGGGCCGACGCTGGCGTTGGCCGGACCCTGGTTTGTTGAGTCAGTCCCGATATGGCGCTTTCCACGAAGCTCATGCTCCGTCAGGGTCAATCCCTGGTGATGACGCCGCAGCTACTGCAGGCGATCAAGCTGCTTCAGTTTTCCAATGTTGAACTGAGCGCCTTCGTTGAAGAAGAGCTTGAGCGCAACCCGTTGCTCGAGCGCGCGGACGATCGCCCGGATCCGTTCGCCGAAACGCAGATCGACGCTGGCGACCAATGGGACACGGACGGCGATTTCGACGCCGGCGATCTCACACGGGGCGAGGGTGACTGGGCCAGCGAAAGCATGGCGCTCGACACGCGCTCTCTGGACACCGATCACGGCTCCGAGGTGAGCGCCTCCTTCGAAACTGACCGCGCGCCTGCGCCGCAGGAGACACAAGCGCCGCTGGAGGGGTCGGGTCTATCGGCGACGTCCTGGACGGGCACCTCCGGGACATCGGACGGCGAAGCGGCCGACCTCGAAGCCTATGTCGCGGCGCAGGCGACCCTGCAGGATCATCTGACCGACCAGCTGACACTCGCGGTCAAGGATCCGGTCGAGCGGATGATCGGTCACGCTCTCATCGATGCGATCGACGAGGCTGGTTATCTGACCGAAGCGATCGATGAACTGGCAGAGCGCCTCGGCGCTTCGCCGAAACTGGTCGAGTCTGTTCTAGCCGTCGTGCAGCAGTTCGATCCCGCGGGCATCGGCGCCAGAAATCTTGCCGAGTGCCTGGCCATTCAGTTGCGCGACCGCAACCGTCTGGATCCCGCCATGCAGGCGTTGCTCGATCATTTGCCGCTCCTTGCAAAGCGCGATTTCCACGCCCTGCGCAAATTGTGTGCGGTCGATGATGAAGACCTCGCCGAAATGGTCGCCGAGATACGCCGGCTCGATCCGAAGCCGGGGCGAATTTTCGGCGGCGGCGTTATCCAGACCGTCGTCCCCGACGTGACGGTGCGCGCGGCTGCCGATGGTTCATGGCATGTCGAACTGAATCCCGAGGGTTTGCCGCGTGTCCTCGTCAATCAGACCTACGCAACCCGGGTTTCGCGAGTTCCGGGCGCCGCAACCGACAAGAGTTTTGTGGCGAATTGCCTGCAGACCGCAAACTGGCTGACCAAGTCGCTGGAGCAGCGCGCACGCACGATCCTGAAGGTGTCTGCCGAGATCGTTCGCCAGCAGGACGCCTTCTTTACAAACGGCGTCGAACACCTGCGGCCGCTCAATCTGAAAACCATCGCCGACGCGATCGGGATGCACGAATCGACCGTGTCGCGCGTCACTTCCAACAAATACATGTCGTCGCCCCGTGGACTTTTTGAACTCAAATATTTCTTCACGGCCTCGATTCCCGCGCGCACCGGCGGCGAGTCGCATTCGGCCGAGGCAGTGCGTTTCCGGATCAAGCAACTCATCGACGGCGAAACCATCGGCGACATCCTCTCGGACGACGCGATCGTGCTGAAATTGAAGGGGCAGAACATCGACATCGCCCGCCGCACGGTCGCCAAATATCGCGAGAGCCTGCGCATTCCCTCGTCTGTCGAGCGCCGCCGCGAAAAGGTCGCGATGCAGCGCGAGGCTTGAAAGACAGCTGTTCGCGACCCGTCCTAAGGGTCGTGCTCTGCGACGGATTGCGCCGCTCGGGCCCGCTCTTTTGAACGCGTTGACTTGCCTGCTCAACGCGCTCAAGGTCCCGGTCAGGCGCTGCCTGAAACGTGTCCGTCGCGGCCTGTCGGAGGCCAACGGAAACAGGCGGGCTGCAAGGGAGGGACGCGATGGTCGTCAGGATCTCCGGCAAGAATTTCAGCATCGGCGAAGCCTTGCGTGAGCACGTCCGCGGTCGCGTCGAAAGCGCGGCGACGCGTTATTTCGATGGGAGCGTCACCGGTCATGTCGTCCTCGACCATGAAGGGTCGGGTTACCGGACTGACTGCACGCTCCATCTTGCATCGGGCGTGACCATGCATTCGGAAGGCCGAGCGCAGGAGCCTTACGCCAGTTTCGATCAGGCGGCGGATCGCATGGAGCGACGGCTGAGCCGCTACAAACGCCGGCTCAAGGAGCATCATCCCGGTATCGTACCAATGGCCACGGCTCAGGTTGCTGCAGATTTGATTGCCGATTATGAGATTCAGGGCCCGGAGGACGACGAGGTCGGGAGCGATTTCCATGCTGTCGTCGTTGCAGAACGAACAAGCGCCATGAAGACGATGCCGGTTTCGGAGGCAGTCATGGAATTGGACTTCACCGGAGCGCCCGTACAGGTGTTCCGCCATCCTGGTAACGGCCGCGTCAATATCGTGTACAGGCGTCCTGACGGCAACATCGGGTGGATTGACCCGGGGGCCGGAGATAGGGCATCTGGCGGACCCGGGGCTTGATCGTCGCGTCTCCGCGCCAAGCTTCGGCACGGATTTTGCTCGCCTGTTTGCACATTCAACGGACTGCGGATCGCCAATGTCGCTGAAGGACTTGCTCAACGCTGACGCCATCCTGCCGTCGCTGAAGGTCAATTCGAAGAAGCAGGCGTTGCAGGAACTGAGCGAAAAAGCCGCTCAGGTTTCAGGCATTCCCGCGCGCGAGATCTTCGACGCACTCTTGCAGCGCGAACGGCTCGGTTCGACCGGCGTGGGGAACGGCATTGCGATTCCCCACGGCAAGCTCACCAAGGCCGGTCGCATCTTCGGCGTTTTCGCCCGCTTGGAGCGACCGATCGATTACGAAGCGCTCGACGGGGCGCCGGTCGATCTGATCTTCCTGCTCATCGCACCCGAATCCGCCGGCGCAGACCACCTCAAGGCCTTGGCCCGAACCGCGAGAATCCTGCGCGACCCGGTCACGACGGCAAAGATCCGCGCCACGCGTGACGCTGCCGCGCTCTACACCATGCTTACGCAGTCGCCCTCGTCCCAGCACGCCGCCTGATCGTACAGCCGGGACGGACGCTCAGCGCCACGCCCGCTGGTGGTAGTCGATCTCGTAGGCCGAGGGCCGCGCCGCAATCGCCGCCAGCCCGGCCAGCACCACGTCCGGCGCCGTCACAACCCACGTCGGGATTTTCCGCAGCACGTGCTCCATCGGCGCTTTTGACTGGAAGGCTGAGCGGAAATCGGCGGCGTCGAGCAGGCTGACGATCCGTGGCAGGATGCCTCCCGAGAGCGCGACGCCATTGCGGGCGAGAAACACCAGCGCCATGTCTCCCGCGAAGCGCCCGGTCAAGCGCCAGAAGTGGCGCACGCTGTCTGCTTCGCGGCCCAGCGGGTCGCGCAGCGCGGCATGGACGATGTCCGCCGACGTGCTTACGGTAAGCTCCGCTCCGGTCGACGCTGCACGCGCCGCATGCAGACGCGCCAGCCCCGGTCCCGACACGAGTGTTTCCGCCGTGATCCGTCCGTGGAAGCGCTCGAGGTGTTGCCACACGCCGGCGTCCTCGTCCGTGGCCGGCGCAAACTCGATGTGGGCTGCTTCGCTCGCCAGTGGCAGGTACTTGCCGCCATTGGTCACCAGCGCGGCGACGCCGAGCCCGGTGCCCGGCCCGAGCACGATTTGCGGTCCGGGCTCGCGCGGCAGGTCGTCGCCGATCAGATGAAGCCAGTCTGGCCGGTGTGCGGGCAGCGAAAGCGCCTGCGCCTCGAAGTCATTGAACAGAATGCCTTGCGATAACCCCAGTCGGTAAGCGATTTGCGGACCGTCGATGGTCCATGCCGCATTGGTCATGTGCAACCGCCGCTGCTCGACGGGCCCGGCGCCGCAGGCAAGGATCGAGCGCGGGCGCGCGGCTCGCGTTTGCGCAAGCGCCGTTTCGACGCATTCGGCGAAACCAGCATGGTCGGCGGTCTTGAACTTGGTGACCGGGCCCAGATTTCCGCCAGGTTCGACAACTTCCGCGATCCGGACGTTGGTGCCGCCAATGTCGCAAACGAGAATGGGATAAGGGAATTCCACCTGGATCCTCCGCCACGCCGGGCCGCTCCCGATGCGCGGCTGGTACTATCGTGAACTCGTCGTCAAGCCGCACGGTTGCGGTCGACTTTGAAGCGACGCGTCCCGGTCTTGGAAACTGCGCTGCAACGGCCTAGAAAGCGTCACCAGCTCCACCGGGACCCGAACGATGACCTATCAGCACCGCCCGCTTTTCCGTTTTGGCAAGGATACGACACCCTACCGCAAGTTGACGAGCGAAGGCGTGAGTGTCGAGAAGCTGGGCGATCGTGAAGTCCTGAACGTCAGCCGCGAGGCGATCCGTCTGCTTGCCGAGCAGGCAATGATGGACATCAACCATCTGCTCCGCCCCGGCCATCTGGCGCAACTGTCCAAGATCCTCGCCGATCCGGAAGCGACGTCCAACGACAAGTTCGTGGCCTACGACCTGCTCAAGAACGCCAACATCGCGGCGGGCGGCGTGCTGCCGATGTGTCAGGACACCGGCACGGCGATCATCATGGGCAAGAAGGGCCGTCTCGTCTGGACCGATGGCGAGGATGAGAGCGCCCTCGCCGAGGGCGTGATGGACGCCTACGAGAAACGCAATCTTCGTTATTCGCAGCTCGCGCCGCTCTCGATGTTCGAAGAAAAGAACACGAAGAACAATTTGCCGGCGCAGATCGAGATCTATTCGTACGGCGACGAGGCCTACAAGTTCCTGTTCATGGCCAAGGGCGGCGGCTCGGCCAACAAGACCTATCTGTTCCAGGCGACGCCGTCGCTGCTGACGCACGATCGCATGGTCGCGTTTTTGAAGGAAAAGATCCTGACGCTCGGAACGTCCGCGTGCCCGCCCTACCATCTCGCCATCGTCATTGGCGGCATGTCGGCGGAAATGACTCTGAAGACCGTGAAGCTCGCCTCGGCGCGTTACCTCGACAATCTGCCGACCGAGGGCAGCGAGGACGGACAGGCGTTCCGCGACGTCGCCATGGAAGAAGAAATCCACAAGCTGACGCAACAGCTCGGCGTTGGCGCGCAGTTCGGCGGAAAGTATTTCTGCCATGACGTGCGCGTCATCCGCCTGCCCCGCCACGGCGCCTCGTTGCCGATCGGCCTTGGCGTGTCCTGCTCGGCCGATCGTCAGGCCGTCGGCAAGATCACGCGTGACGGCGTTTACCTCGAAGAGCTCGAGCGAAATCCCGCGAAGTACCTGCCCGAGGTCGACGCGTCGACGCTGGGTGGCGATGTCGTGAAGATCGATCTCAACCAGCCGATGAGCGCGATCCTCGCGACGCTTTCGAAACATCCCATCAAGACGAGGCTTTCACTTACCGGCACGATCATCGTCGCGCGCGACCTCGCGCATGCGAAGCTGCGCGAGCGGCTCGACGCCGGACAAGGCTTGCCAGAGTATTTCAAGAACCACCCGGTCTATTACGCCGGCCCGGCGAAGACGCCCGAGGGTTTCGCCTCAGGCTCGTTCGGCCCGACGACGGCGGGGCGCATGGATTCTTTCGTCGAGCAGTTCCAGGCGGCCGGCGGTTCGATGGTGATGCTCGCCAAGGGCAATCGCTCGAAGGAAGTGCGGGAGGCCTGCGGCAAGCACGGCGGCTTCTACCTTGGTTCGATTGGCGGCCCGGCGGCGCGTCTCGCGCAGGACTGCATCAAGAAGGTCGAAGTGCTCGAATATCCCGAGCTCGGCATGGAGGCGATCTGGAAGATCGAGGTCGAGGATTTCCCGGCCTTCATCGTCATCGACGACAAGGGCAACGACTTCTTCAAGGAGTTGAACCTCGGCTGATCGCTCAGCCGAGCAGCATGGGCAGGAACACCGGCACCAGGATTGGCGTCAGCATGGCGTTCAACCCCATGCCGATGCCCGCGAAGGTGCCGGCGACCATGTCGACCTGAAAGGCGCGCGCCGTGCCGATGCCATGCGCGGCGACGCCGACTGCAAAGCCGCGGGCGCGCATGTCCTTCACGCCGGTGGTGTTCATCAGCGGCGTCACGATGATCGAGCCGATCACGCCGGTGATCATCACCAGGACGCCCGCCAGCGACGGATCGCCGCCCGCGCGCTCCGCCACGCCCATGGCGACGCCGCCCGTGACCGACTTGGGCGCCAGCGAGATCAGCACATCGTCGGGAACGCCCAACGCCTTGGCGATGACGAGCGCCGAGACGAGCGCAACGACGGCGCCGACGACCAGTGCGCCCGCCATCGGCACGATGGCGCGCATGACCGTGCGTCGATGCCCGTAGAGCGGCACGGCGAGCGCCACGGTGGCGGGCCCGAGCATGAAATGCACGAATTGCGCGCCCTCGAAATACGCGCGATACGGCGTGCCGGTGAGAGCCAGCACGAGGCCGATCATCCACACGGCGTGCAGCACCGGGTTGGCGAGCGGATTGCGGTGAAGCCTTGCTGAGACGCGGTCCGCGAGCACATAGGCGAAGATCGTCACCGTCAACCAGAGCAGTGGTGTACGGCTGAGGTAAACCCAGAGCGCGAAATCGGACTGGTTCATTCGCGCTCTCCCATCAGGCGCGCGATGAAGCGAAAGGCCGCGACGCTGGCCAGCATCGCAAGCGCGGTGGACAGCAGCAGCGCGAGAAAAAGCGCGACGCCGTGACTGATGAAGAGAACGAGCCGTTGCACCACGCCGACGCCCGCCGGGATGAACATCAGCGACAGATGCGACAACAAGCCATTGCTGGTCTTCTCCAGCGTACCGTCGCCGACTTCGCGGGGCAGCACGGCGGCAAACTTTTCTCGAGCAAGCAGCAGCGCCAGCAGCAACGCCATGCCGATCACCGGGCCGGGCAACGGCAGGGCGAGCCCGCGCGCGACCGCTTCGCCCGAAAGTTGGCAGAGCAGGAGGAGCCCGAGACTGAGGATCATGGCCCCTCCAGAATGTTTAGCCGCGCAGCGCTGCGCCGGTCTTTTTCGTCACCTCGGCGACGATCTTCGACATCACGGCCTCGATTTCCGAATCCGTCAATGTCTTGTCGCGCGGCTGCAACGTGACGCTGATCGCGACCGACTTTTTGCCCTCGGGAATGCCGGTCCCCTGGTAGAGATCGAAGACGCTGGCGCCGTTCACGAGCTGCCGGTCGGCGCCCTGCGCCGCCTTCAGGATGTCGCCCGCCTGCACCTTGGCGTCGACGATGAAGGCGAAGTCGCGTTCCAGCGGCATGAGATCCGCGAGTTCAAGTTTCGGCTTCACCTTGGTGGGCTTGGCCTTGGGCGCCGGGATCGCGTCGAGAATGATCTCGAAGCCGCACAGCGGACCCGAAACATCGAGCGCAGCAAGCACGCGCGGATGGAATTCGCCGAACCAGCCGATGACGCCCTTGGGTCCGAATTGCAGCGTGCCGGAACGCCCCGGATGCAGGAACGACGGCCCGCCCGCGACGACCTGCAGACCCCCGGTCTGCACGCCGAGCGAGCCCAGCAGGGCCAGCACGTCGGCCTTGGCGTCGAACACATCGACGTTGCGCGATGCGCCTGACCAGTGACGGCCGGCGCCGACGGCGCGCGCCGTACCGCGCCGAACGCTGGCGGCGCTCATCTTCTGGTCGGTCTCGCCGTCGCCCTTGAAGATCTGCCCGACCTCGAAGAGCGCGACATCGCCCATGCCGCGCGCGGCGTTGCGTTGTGCCGCGGCAAGAAGTCCGGGAAGCAGGCTCGGGCGCATGTCCGACAGGTCGGCGGCGATCGGATTGGCGAGCGCCAGTTCGGGCGCGCCGCCGCCAAACAATTCCGCGCGTTCATGCGAGATGAACGACCACGTCACCGCCTCGACCAGGCCCTGCGCGGCAAGCGAGCGGCGCGCTGTGCGCGTACGCTTCTGCAGGAGCGTCAGGATCGCCGCAGGAATCGCCGCGCTGTCACGATGCAAGGGCGTCGAGACAATGCTGTCGAGACCTGCGATGCGGACGATCTCTTCTACGATGTCCGCCCTGCCCTCGATATCGGCGCGCCAGCTCGGCGCCTTGACGAAGACATGGTCTGCGTTGGTCGCCTGATAGAGAACGTTGAAGCCGAGCTTTTCCAGGATGCCCGCCATGTGCGACGGGTCGAGGTCGAGGCCGGCGAGGCGCTTCACCTCGCTCCACGGAAAATCGACCGTATGCGAATGCGCCTCCGGAGAGCCCGCGACCGTCAGTTCGGACGCCTCACCGCCGCAGATGTCGAGCACGAGATGCGTGGCGAGTTCGGCGCCCGGGATGCAGAATCCCGGATCGACGCCGCGCTCGAAGCGGTAACGCGCATCCGTGACGATGCCGAGCGCGCGGCCGGCGCGCGCAATGGTGAGCGGATCCCACAAGGCGGATTCGATCAGCACGTCGGTCGTGGTCTCGTCGCAACCAGAGGCCTCGCCGCCCATGATGCCGGCGATGGACTCAACGCCATTGTCGTCCGCGATGGCGATCATCGAGGGATCGAGCCTGTAGGTCTTGCCGTCGAGCGCGACAATCTCCTCGCCGTCCTTGGCCCGGCGCACCACGAGGTCGCCCGCGACCTTCCTGGCGTCGAACACATGCAGCGGACGGCCGCGGTCGAAAGTCAGGTAGTTGGTGATGTCGACCAGCGCGTTGATCGGGCGCAGGCCGATGGACGCCAGGCGCTTCTGCATCCAGGCGGGCGATGGGCCGTTCTTGACGCCACGCACGAGGCGCAACGCGAAAGCGGGCGCGAGATACGCGTCGTCATGCGAGAGCTCGAGTTTCACGGTGACGGGGCACGGGAAGGCGCCGGCGACCGGCGTGATCTCGTGGTCCTTCAGCTTGCCGAGACCTGCCGCCGAGAGGTCGCGCGCGATGCCGTGCACACCGGTGGCGTCGGCGCGGTTTGGCGTCAGGTTGATTTCGATGACCGGATCGCCGAGGCCTGCGAAATCGACGTAGCGCTGTCCGGCGATCGCCGCTTCGGGCAATTCAATGATGCCCTCGTGGTCTTCGGACAATTCGAGTTCAGCAGCCGAGCACAGCATGCCCAGCGATTCCACGCCGCGGATCATGCCCTTGGCGATCGTGAATTTCTTGGCCGGGATATAGACGCCCGGCGCGGCGAACACGGTCTTGAGCCCCGCGCGCGCATTCGGCGCGCCGCAGACGACCTGCACGGGCGCATCGGCGCCAATGTCCACCATGCACACGCGCAGGCGGTCGGCATCTGGATGCTGCCTGGCGTCCAGCACGTGGCCGACGACGAAATCCTTCAGCGCATCGGCCGGATTGACGACATATTCGACCTCAAGGCCGATGCGCGTCAGCGTGTCGACGATGTCGTCCAGCGCGGCGTCGGTCTCGAGATGATCCTTGAGCCAGGAGAGGGTGAATTTCATGTCTCTCTCCTTACGAGCTCAGGCCGCCGGCGAGCGACGGCAGGTCGAGCGGACGGAAGCCGTAATGCGACAGCCAGCGGACGTCCGCCTCGAAGAACGGGCGCAGGTCGGGCATGCCGTATTTCAGCATGGCGATGCGATCGATGCCCATGCCCCAGGCGAAGCCCTGATACTCGTCCGGGTCGATGCCGCAATTGCGCAGCACGTTGGGGTGCACCATGCCGCAGCCCAGAATCTCCAGCCAGTCTTCGCCCTCGCCGAAGCGGATCTCGCCGCCGGAGCGCCGGCACTGGATGTCGACTTCCATCGAAGGCTCGGTGAACGGGAAGAACGATGGACGAAAGCGCATCTTGACGTTCGGGACCTCGAAGAAAGCCTTGCAGAACTCTTCGAGAATCCACTTCAGGTTGCCGAGGTTGGCGGTCTTGTCGATAACCAAGCCCTCGACCTGGTGGAACATCGGCGTGTGCGTCTGGTCGGAATCGCAGCGATAGGTGCGGCCCGGGCAGATCACGCGGATCGGCGGCTTCACGTTGAGCATGGTGCGCACCTGCACGGGGCTGGTGTGCGTGCGCAGAAGCTTGCGCGTGCCGTCCGGCTTCGGGTTGAAGAAGAACGTGTCGTGCATCTCGCGGGCCGGATGGCCCTCCGGAAAATTTAGCTTGGTGAAATTGGTGTCGTCGTCCTCGACATCGGGGCCTTCCGCGATCGAAAAGCCCATGTCGGCGAAAATGGCGGTCAGCTCGTCCATCACCTGGCTGATCGGATGGATGCGGCCGGTCTCGACCGGCGCCTCGCGCACCGGCAGCGTGACGTCGACTGTCTCCGAGGCGAGGCGCGCCTCGAGCGCGGCTTCCTTCAGGATGTCGCGGCGCGCGTTCAACGCGGCCGAAACCGTGTCCTTCAACGCGTTGATGACCGCGCCCTGCGCCTTGCGTTCGTCCGGCGACATCTTGCCCAACGTCGCCAGCAGGGCCGAAATCGCGCCCTTCTTGCCGAGCGCGGCAAGGCGCACGGCCTCTAACGCCGCTTCGTCGTTCGCGGACGCGATGGCGCCGAGCGTTTCTGTTTCGAGAGCCGTCAGGTCCGACATGCCGGGTTCCGTCGCAGGTGATGAGAAGACTGCGCGGCTTTTGCCATGCAGCGGGTTTCTTGTCGAGGTTGGCGGGCAGAACGCAAAAAGCCCGGCGCGAGGCCGGGCTTTTCGTGGAAGCGGAAAGCTTCAGGCCGTAGCGGGCAGGGCGGCCTTGGCCTGTTCGACGATGGCCTTGAAGGCGGCCGGCTCGTGGATGGCGAGTTCGGAGAGAACCTTGCGGTCCACCGTGATACCGGCGCGCGAGAGGCCGTCGATGAAGCGGCTGTAGGTCAGGCCCAACTCACGCACGGCGGCGTTGAGGCGCTGGATCCAGAGCGAACGAATGGTGCGCTTCTTGTTCTTGCGGTCGCGGTAGGCGTACTGCATCGACTTGTCGACGGCAGCCTTCGCGGCGCGGATGGTGTTCTTGCGACGGCCATAAAAGCCCTTCGCGGCGTCGAGTGTTTTCT
>JAQGKM010000419.1 GCA_028290125.1 Hyphomicrobiales bacterium
GCGAATGACGTCGATATCTGTCGGCTGCAGGCGCGCTTCGATCAGCAATTTCTCGCCCGCCGGCACGATGTCGACCAGCGGACCACCCGGCGCGATCACGCCGCCCGTGGTGAAGGAGCGGACATTCATCGTGACGCCATCCACCGGCGCGACGACATCGCGGCGGCCCTGGCGGGCGACGGATTTCTTCAGCGTGTCCTGCGTCTCGGCGATCTTCGACTGCACCTCCTGCATTTCCTCGACGACCTGCTTCGCCTGTGCGGAGGTGAGCGTGAGGATTTGGGCGTCGGCTTCCGACACCTGCTCCTGCAGCGACGCCGTCTTGCCCCGGTCGGACGCGATGTCGCCTTTCATCGCCTCGACCTGGCGCTCGAGACCGAGCACGCGGGGCTTCAGGCCGTAGCCCTTTTCCAGCATCATGCGGGCGTCCTTCAGCTCCTCGGCGAGCATCGGCAGCTGCGCCTCGAGCGAGGCGAGGTGCTGGACGGAGGCGTCCATCTGCGCGGTGAACTGATCCTTGCGACGCTTCCAGACATCCACCTGCCGGCCGAGCGCGTCGCGCTGCTCTTCGAAGATCCGCTGCTGGGCTTCGAGCGCAGCGCGGAAGCGCGGGCGCACCTGCGCAATGGCGTCCGTTTCGGCGAGCTGCGTGTTCGAGCGTTGCGCGGCGAGGCGCCAGGCGCGCGCTGTCAGCACGTCGAGCTGTCCTTGCAACGAGTCGCGATCGGCGTCGGCGTCGACGCTGTCGAGGCGAAACAGCACCTCGCCCTTCTGCACCTTCTGGCCTTCGCGCACGAGGATCTCGCGCAGGATGCCGCCATCGAGATGCTGGACGACCTTGCGGGCGGTCTCGACCTTCACCGCGCCGCTGCCGAGCGCCGCGCTGGCGATCGGCGCCAGCGACGCCCAGAGCAGAAAGCCGCCGAACAGGCCGCCGAACCCGAAGGCGCCGATGCGGATCCAGTTTTCGATCTCGGGCTCGGGCGCGGCGAGCACGGAGACGCGGGGTTTCGGCGAGATGATGTCGAGCATGCGCTCCGAACAGGCGCGCAGCCGCACCGCCTGCGCATTAAAGGAGTCGGACTGCGGCAGGTATTTCTGAATGGGCGCGAGATATTTCTGCATGTCTCAGCTCGCCTTTGCAAAAGCAGGATCGGGGCGCGTCATCTTGGCGAGCACTTCCGCCTTGGGTCCCACGAGTTGCAGGCGGCCTTCGTCGAGCACCACGATCCGGTCGACATGACGCATCATCGACGGGCGATGCGCGACGAGAACGATGGTCGATCCGCTTTCCTTCAGGGCGCGGATGGCCTCGTTGAGCGCCTGGTCGCCGCGCGCGTCGAGATGCGCGTCGGGCTCGTCGAGGACCAGCAGCGACGGGTTTCCGTAGATGGCGCGCGCCAGTCCGACGCGCTGGCGCTGACCGCCCGAGAGATTGGCGCCATTGTGCACGAGCGGCGTGTCGTAGCCCTGCGGCATGTGCTGGATTAGTTCGTGCACGCCCGCGATGCGCGCGGCTTGCAAGACCTTCTCGGGATCGGGATCGGTTTCGAGGCGCGCGATGTTCTCCCGGATGGTGCCGGGAAACAGCTCGGTCTCCTGCGGCAGATAGCCGACATGGCGGCCGATCTCGTTGCGGTCCCAGGCGAAGATGTCCGATCCGTCGAGCCGCACGGCGCCGCGCGCCGGCTTGACGAGCCCGGTGATCAGGCGCGCCAGCGTCGACTTGCCGGCGCCGGACGGGCCGATGATCGCCAGCACCTCGCCCGGTCGCGCCTCGAAATGCACGTTGAGCAGAACCGGCGCGGTGGCGCCTGGCAGCGCGTGCGACAGGTTGTCGACCTGAAGGTGGCCGGTGGGACGCGGCAATTGCATCGTACTGGCGTGCAGCTTGCCGCGCTGAAGCAATTCGCCGAGGCGGCCCCAGGATGAAATCGCCGAAAGGATCTGTTTCCAGGACGCGACAGCGCCTTCCACCGGCGCCAGGGCGCGCGCCATGATGATGGAGGCTGCCGTCATGCCGCCGGCCGTCAGCTGATGTTCGAGCACCAGCCAGGCGCCGACGGCGAGGATAATGATCTGCAACGTGCTGCGGAAGAATTTGGTCGCGGCGCCGATCAGGCCCATGCGGTCGTTGGCGCCCTGCTGGGCTGCGAGCACGTCGCCATTGCCGGCGTACCAGCGGCGCACGATGGCCGGCAGCATGCCGAGGCCATCGGCGGCGCCCGCGTTGCGAAAGGCCGAGCGCAACAGAAGGTTGTTTTCACCGGTGCGTTCGGTGGCGCGCGCCAGTTCGCGCGAGGTGACGATGTTGGACAGGATCGCCGTGCCGAACAGGATGATCGCCGCGACCGTCGTCACCGCGCCAATGATCGGATGAAGAAAGAAGCTGAGCAGCAGGTAGATGGGCGCCCACGGCGCATCCAGCACCGCGATCAGGCCGGGCCCGGAGATGAACTGACGCAGGGTCGCGAGATCGCGAAGTCCATCATCCGAGCTTTTCTCGCCGGAGACGCAGCTCTCCAGTCCGCGCGAGAGGACGACCGGCGACAGGAAGGTCTCCAGCCAGGTGCCGAGACGCACGAGAATGCGCGAGCGCACCAGTTCGAGCAGGCCGTAGATCGACAGCAGAAAGAGCGCGAGCAACGTCAGGTAGAACAGGGTCGCGCCGCTCTGCCCGGTCAGCACGCGGTCGAAGATCTGCATCATGTAGATCGTGCCGGTCAGGATCAGAATGTTGATCCCGGCGCTGAAAACCGCGACAGCCACCAGCGCCCGTTTGGACCGCGTGAGAACATGCGTCAGGGGATGATTTTTCATGTGGGGGCGCCGGATGACAGCGTCGCAGTGGCCATTCCGTCTCCTCTGGATCGTTCGTGCTCGATCATTCCAGGGAGGATTTGCACAGGCGTTTGTGGTTGAAAGGCGGCAATCCCGCAGCCAAGACGGGGCGCTTGTGAATAGGAGGGAAAAAGTTCCCTCAGCCTGTCGACGTCACAAGATGTCCCATATTGGCCGATCCAGTCACCGGCTCAGATAGGCCGAGCCGGTCTTGCAAAAGCGCAGGTGCAGCGGCTCCGCTTCACGGACGCCGATCCGCGCGCTCGTCACGGCGATCGGCGGCGTCTTTGCGAGGCGGAGCGAGAATGGCGGATCGGCCAGCCGCAGACCGTCGAGGCGGCGGTCGATTGCAAGCGCTTCACAGAGCCGGCCCGGCCCGGCGCACAGCTTGCGCGGGTCTGCGGTGCGCCGTCGCGCCATCATGGTCTCGGCGCCGATGTCGGGCGCCAGCGCGCGGATCAGAACGGCGCTGCCGGGCTCCGCGACCATGTTGAAGCACCAGTGCAGCCCGTAGATGCGGTAGACATAGGCGTGACCCGGCGGACCGAACATGCTGGCGTTTC
>JAQGKM010000431.1 GCA_028290125.1 Hyphomicrobiales bacterium
GACAGGAGCTTGCGATCCGCGTCGTTGCTCGCCAGTTCGACCAGCGTCGGCACGTCCTTCAGGTCGGGCGCGCGCTTGGTGACATATTGCACGAACAGCACGGCCTTCTTGTCGGTCAGCCAGTTCATGCGCGTCGTCTTCATCGTGTTCCACGACGTCAGCGCGGATTCAGTTTCGCCGCGTTCGACCGCCAGCAGGCCGTCGGTGGAGCCGGGGAAGCCGCGGATGATCTTGAACTGCGTGCCCGCGACCTCGTTCATCAGCTTCGGATAGGTGTCGGACGGCGAGCCCGGTCCGGTGCTGGCGGTCGGCACGACGATCTTCTTGGCGCCGGCGACGGTCTGGCCTTCGGTGCGGGTCGAGACGACCTGCACTTCGACGTTGGACGTGACGCGACCGATCCAGTTGAACTCGGCGGCCTTGAACTGCACGCCCTTGGATTTCAGCGCCTCGTCGATGGCGAGCGTCTGCGAGACGGTGCCGAGCGCCGTGCCGTCCTTCGGGGCGATGCGGTACAGCCAGTTCGAGGCCGTGAAGGAGCCGGCGCCGGGCATGTTGGACGCGACCATGTTGGGCTGGCCGGGGATGTGCTTGGCCATGTAGCGGGTGACCATGCGGCCGAACAGGTCGTAGGTGCCGCCCGGCGAGAAGCCGATGTAGACCGTGATGGTCTTGCCCTTGAACATGTCCTCGTCGGCGGCGCGCGCGCCCCCCGTCAAGGCGGCGGTCAGCGCAAGCCCGCAGGCGATCGCGGCTCCCTGGCGATGGAATGTCATGGTGTCCTCCCGTTTATTGTGACGCCACACTGGTTCTCCGCGCAGACGAAATCAAGCCGCCGTCGCAAATGTAAAGCTCGCGCCTGCCGCTGCAAGCTCGGCCATGTTCTCGCCGCCTTGGGCGTGGCATTCTGGTGCGCATCGAATCAAGGCGGATTGAGAACCATGTTGAAACTGTCCACGTCCCTCGTCGCCGCCGGCGCGCTCTCGCTCGCGCTGGCAGGTTGCGCCTCCACGGGTCCGGCGGTCCCGAACGTCGCCGTCATGCCCGCCAAGGGCAAATCCTACGAGGCCTTCCAGCGCGACGACGCTTACTGCCAGGCGAATGCGCAGCGCGCGGTCGGCTACCAGTCGCCGGGCGCGACGGGGAATGACGAGGCGGTCAGGAGCGCGGCGATCGGCACGGGCCTCGGCGCGCTCGCGGGCGCGGCGATCGGCTCGGCCTCGGGAAATCTCGGCCGCGGCGCGGCCATCGGCGCCGGAACTGGCTTGCTGGCGGGCGCGCTGGTCGGCTCGGGGAACGCGCGTGAGGCGGGCGGGGCGGTGCAGGGCCGCTACGATCTCGCCTATGCGCAATGCATGCGCGCGCGCGGGCATGACGTGATCGCCGAGGCGCCTCCGCGGCGCGAGGTCGTCTATGTCGAGCGGCCCGCGCCGGTCTACGTTTATCCGCGGCCCTATCATTGGGGTCCGGGATACCGCCGTCCTTATTACTGGTAGACGAAAAACGCGGCCCGAACGGGCTGCGTTTTCACTTCAGGCGGTTGATGAAGGCCGCGAAACTCATCAGGCCTTCCGGCCACGGGCCGTGACCCGACGCGGCGTTGATATGCCCGGCCTCGCCGGCGTCGAGGATCGCCGAGCCCCAGGCGTTGGCGAGATCCTCGTTTGCTTCGTATTCGGCGTGCGGATCGTTGCGGCTCGCGACCAGCAGCGAGGGAAAGGGCAGGGGCGCGCGCGGATGAGTCTCGAAGCCGCCGAGCGGCAGCGGATGCGCGCGCATCCAGTCCTCCGACGGCGGCGCGACGAGAAACCCGCCCGCGACCTTGCCCGGCCCAAACTCCGCCGCCGCATGCGCCGCCGCCAGCGCGCCGAGCGAATGGGCGATCAGGATCACGGGTTTTTCCGCGCCATTGACGGCGTCGCGCAGGGCGCCGGTCCAACTCGCAAAATCGGGCCGGTCCCAATCCGACTGTTGCACGCGGCGCGCGGTCGACAGCTTCTGTTCCCAGCGCGTCTGCCAATGGTCGGCGCCGGAATTGTTGAGGCCCGGAACGATGAGGATGTCGGCGTCCGACGTGCGCATGGCGAGGTCTTTCGGGAGTCGCATGGAAAACGCGTAGATAGGCGGCGACCCCCGCAGTGTCGAGGGTCAGCCGAGCCGCGACAGAACCGGAAATGTCTCGAGCAGCCAGAAGCTCATGCTCTGCATGGCGCCGGTGAGAAAACCGATGCCGGTCAGCACCAGCAATCCGCCGACGACTTTCTCCACCTTGTCGAAATGCCGGCGGAAGCGCGCGATGAAGGCCATGAAGGGCTCGATCGCGAGCGCGGCGAGCAGGAACGGCACGCCAAGTCCGGCCGAATAGGCGGCGAGCAGCACCATGCCGCGCGAGACGGTGTCCTCCGAGCCCGCGACCGCCAGAATGGCGGCGAGGATCGGCCCGATGCAGGGCGTCCAGCCGAACGCGAAGGCGAGGCCCATGAGATAGGCGCCCCAGAGGCCGACCGGGCGGTCCACCTGCACGCGCTTCTCGCGGTAGAGAAACGCGAGCTTGAACAGCCCCAGAAAGTGCAGGCCCATGGCGATGATGGCGATGCCGGCAAGCGCGGACAGCACATCGAGATGCGAGCGGATGATCTGCCCGAACAGCGAGGCGGTGGCGCCGAGCGCGACGAAGACGGTCGAGAACCCGGCGACGAACAGGATTGACGCAAGCGCGACATCGCGGCGCGCGGTTTTTACGCCTTCCTCGGCGAGCTCCTCGAGCGTGGTGCCGGCGATGAAGGTGAGATAAGGCGTCACGAGCGGCAGCACGCAGGGGCTCAAAAAGGAGAGCACCCCGGCAAGCGCGGCGGCGGG
>JAQGKM010000256.1 GCA_028290125.1 Hyphomicrobiales bacterium
CAGCTGCAGAATTACGAGCCGCCGGTGATGACGCGCGTCCATGCGGGCGACGGATCGCTGATCGCCGAATATGCGCGCGAGCGTCGCCTTTATCTGCCGTCCGCCGCGATTCCGCCGCTGGTGAAGAACGCCTTCATCTCGGCCGAAGACAAGAACTTCTACTCGCATAACGGCATCGATCCGGAAGGCATTGCGCGCGCGGTCGTCGTGCTGGTGCAGGGATCGAAGCGCGTGCAGGGCGCCTCCACGATCACCCAGCAGGTCGCCAAGAACTTCCTGCTCGGCAACGAACGGTCGTTCGAACGCAAGATCCGCGAGGCGTTGCTGTCGTTCCGCATCGAGTCGGCCTATTCGAAGGACCGCATCCTCGAGCTCTATCTGAACGAGATCTATCTCGGACTCGGCAATTACGGCATCGCCGCCGCGGCGCTGAACTATTACGGCAAGGCCGTGCAGGAGCTGACGATTTCGGAAGCGGCCTATCTCGCCGCGCTGCCGAAGGGCCCGAACAACTACCATCCGTTCCGCTTCCGCGACGCCGCCATCATCCGCCGCAACTACGTGATCGACCGCATGGTGGCGGATGGTCATGTCACGCCGGCGGTCGGCGAGAAGGCCAAGACCGAGCCGCTCGGCGTCAATCCGCGCGTGCTGTCGCCCAATTCCTACGCCGCCGGCTATTTCGCCGAAGAGGTGCGTCGCGAACTGCTTGATCGCTACGGCGAGAAGAAGCTCTACGAAGGTGGCCTGTCGGTCCGCGCGACGCTCGATCCGAAAATGCAGTTGTGGGCGCGCAAGGCGCTGGTTGACGGCTTGGTGCGCTACGACGAGGCGCGCGGCTTCCGCGGCGCCATGCGCTCGATCGACGTGACGGCGGATTGGGGTCCGGCGCTCGCCGACGTGCCGGTGCTGGGCGACGTGTCGCCGTGGCGGCTCGCGGTCGTGCTCGAGGTCAACGAGAACCAGGCCCGCATCGGACTGCAGCCCGCCAAGGAGCGCGGCGGCGAGGTCAATCGCGAGCGCATGACGGGCTCGATCCCCGCCGACGGCGTGAAGTGGACTCGCAAGAGCGTGCGTCAGGCGCTGCAGCCCGGCGACGTCATCTACGTGGAGCCGGTCGACGGCAAGGGCGGCCAGTTCCGCCTGCGCCAGATCCCCGACATCTCCGGCGCCATCGTGGCGATGGATCCCTATACCGGCCGCGTCTTCTCGATGGTCGGCGGCTTCTCCTTCGACCAGTCGGAGTTCAACCGCGCGACCCAGGGCCTTCGCCAGCCGGGCTCGTCGTTCAAGCCGTTCGTCTACGCGACCGCGCTCGACAATGGCTACACGCCGTCATCCATCGTCATGGACGCGCCGATCGAGATCGACATGGGCCCGGGCGTCGGCATCTGGCGGCCTGAAAACTACGACGGCAAGTCGGGTGGGCCGCACACGCTGCGCTATGGCGTCGAGCATTCCAAGAACCTGATGACCGTGCGTCTCGCGCGCGACGTCGGCCTGCCGCTCATCGCCGAATACGCCAAGCGCTTCGGCGTCTACGACAACATGATGCCGGTGCCGTCGATGGCGCTGGGCGCCGGCGAGACGACGGTGCTGCGCATGGTGACGGCCTATTCGATGCTGGCGAACGGCGGCAAGCGCATCCAGCCGACGCTGATCGACCGCATCCAGGACCGTTTCGGCAAGACGCTCTACCGGCACGACCAGCGCGTCTGCCAGAATTGCGACGCGCCGAAATGGGCCAACCAGAACGAGCCGAAGCTCGTCGACAATCGCGAGCAGGTGCTCGATCCGCTGACCGCCTACCAGATCACCTCGATCATGGAAGGCGTCGTGCAGCGCGGCACCGCGCAGGTCGTGAAGGCCGTCGGCCGTCACATCGCCGGCAAGACCGGCACGACCAACGAAGCCAAGGACGTGTGGTTCGTGGGCTTCTCGTCGGACCTCGTCGTCGGCGTCTACATGGGCTACGACCGTCCGCGTTCGCTGGGCAATTCGGCGACCGCCGGCCAGTACGCCGCGCCGATCTTCCGCGACTTCATGCAGGTCGCGCTGAAGGACAAGCCCGACGTGCCGTTCCGCGTGCCGCCCGGCATCAAGCTGATCACGGTCGACGCCAAGTCGGGCGTGCGCTCGTCGGGGCAGGGCACGATCCTCGAAGCCTTCAAGCCGGGCACGTCGCCGCCGGATAATTTCGCGGTGGCGGGCAGCGATCCGGGCTACGGCGGCTTTGGCGGCGAAGCTGCCGTCGGCGCCGGAACGGGCGGGTTGTATTGAGCGCCCGCCTTCTCTAGGTTCCGGCCACGAATCCGGCGGCGTTCGCCGCCAGTCCATCTTTGAGAGTGAAATCCCATGCGCGCCGAAGCCGAAGCGCTCGTCGAACAGATCAAGCAGTCCGTGGGACTGCTGAGGAGGCATCTTTGACGTCGATGTCGCAACACGCCGCCTCGCTGAACTGAACGCCCGGGTCGAAGACCCCGATCTCTGGAACGATTCCGACGCCGCGCAGAAGATCATGCGCGAGCGCACCGACCTTGAAGAAAGGCTCGGCTCGCTGTCGCGTTTCGAGCGCGATCTCGAAGACGCCGTCACGCTCGTCGAACTCGGCGAGATGGAGAACGACGCCGACACCGAACAGGAAGGCGTCGCCGCCCTCAAGGCGTTGAAGACCGAGGCCGAGCGCCGCCATATCGAGGCGTTGTTGTCGGGCGAGGTCGATGCCAACGACACCTATGTCGAAGTCCATTCGGGCGCCGGCGGCACGGAAAGCTGCGACTGGGCGCGCATGCTCATGCGCATGTATGCGCGCTGGGGCGAGCGGCAGAAGTTCAAGGTCGAAGTCATCGAAGAGACGAGCGGCGATGAAGCCGGCATCAAGTCCGCGACCCTGCTGATCAAGGGCCACAACGCGCACGGCTGGATGAAGACGGAATCGGGCGTGCACCGTCTGGTGCGCATCTCGCCGTTCGATTCCAACGCGCGCCGGCACACGAGCTTTGCGTCGGTCTGGGTCTATCCCGTGATCGACGACAAGATCGACATCGCGGTGAACGAAAGCGACTGCCGCATCGACACTTATCGTTCGTCAGGCGCCGGCGGCCAGCACGTCAACACGACCGACTCGGCCGTGCGCATCACGCATATTCCGACCGGCATCGTCGTCGCCTGTCAGGGCGAACGCTCGCAGCACAAGAACCGCGCGACCGCGTGGAACATGCTGCGCGCGCGCCTTTACGAGCGCGAGATCGAGCGGCGTGAGGCGGAAGCCAATGCGCAGGCGGCGAGCAAGACGGAGATCGGCTGGGGCCACCAGATCCGCTCCTA